>JACDEA010000109.1 GCA_013816725.1 Actinomycetota bacterium | reverse complement strand
GGTTGGCGCCGCCGACGCCGCCGTCGCTGGGAACGGCCATACGCCGTTGGTGAACTTCAGGGCGAAGAACCCGTGGTTGCCGTCGACGTACCAGATCTCGGATCGCTCCGGCACGAAGGCGGGCGCTGACAAGGCCCACGCCGTTTCGGTGTACCCGGTGCCGACGATCGGCGGGTTGAAGTAGGCGAGCTCCTTCGGCTGGCGAGGATCGCGAATGTCGAAGACGCGCAGTCCGGAATTGTTGAATGTGCAGGCGACGATGCCGGGTTCGATCCGCTGGGGCACCGCGCAGTAGTGGCCTGTGTAGCCGCCCAACGCGTTGGTGGCGTTGGGGTCGGCGGCCAGTGCGGCGCGGTTGGCCGCCATGTTGACTTCGAGGCGGATGTTCGACACGACGCGCGGTCTGGTGTCGTCGGCGATGTCGACAATGCGGGCGGCGCCCACCTCGTGACCGGCGTCGTAGCCGTTGTACGCGTTGCGCTCGAACTCGTCGATCTCCACGACGTAGCGACGACCGGCGATCGTCACCGGGATCGCGGTCTGGGGAATGCTGACGTTGCTCCACGAGACGTGGCTGACCGTGCGGACCTGCGGGTTGGGCGCTCGCCGTTGGATCTCGCTGACGTCGAGAATGGTGAGGCCGGCCGACGCGTCGGCGTTGGCGATGTCGGCCATGTAGAGCCGGTTGCCGTCGGCACTGATGTTGACGCCGTGAGGCCGGTAACGGAAGGAGGTGAAAAACGGCACCGGCAACGACGGGTTGGAAAGGTCGACGGCGCTGAGCACGCCGGCGGGCGACGTCACGTAGAACGTCTTGCCGTCGGTCGCGAACGCGCCCTCGTGGCCGAGGAAGCCGACCGGGAGACTCGACCTGAGCACGGGATGGCGGCAGTCGACGGTGAGGTCGTAGACGTCGACAAACCCGGGATAAGTGAACGGGTTGCCCATGTCGGCGACGAGGAGCCCGCGCTCGACGTTGATGTTGAGCGATTCGTGCGGCGTGAGCATGGCCGGCGTGAGCAGCAATGCGGTCTGCACGGGATTGGCCCGGTCGGCCATGTCGAGGACGACGACCCCGGACGTGCCCCCCTGAAGGTACTGCGTGGGGAACAGGCGGGTGCCGTCGTAGTAGGCGCACTCGTGGCCGGCGCCGTCGACGTAGCGGTGGACGCGGAACCCGCCCGTCGCTCCCTGGTGGCCCAGTTGAGCGAGGTTGCAGCTGAATCCCTGCGCAGCGCGCCCGCCTGTGATGTCGGGCCCGCTGACCCGCCCCTGCATGCCGGTCTCGGGCTTGGACCCCTTCCCACACTGCGCGCGCGGCGTGGGGCCGGGATCGACGGGCGCGTCGGCCGCCCTGGCCCCGGAACTCCCGGCCAGTGCAACGAGAACGGCGGCGAGTACCAGACGTAGCCTGCGGTCCATGGGGTCAGGCGATACCTACCACGCCGGGGCGCGAGCCATGCAAGACCGGTTCGACAGCCGGCGCATCGCCGACCGCCTTCAGCAGATCACCATGCACGACGAGTTCTCCGAGGGCGACCGCGAGTTCATCGAGGGCTGCGCCATGTTCTTCCTGGCGACAGCCGACGCCGACGGGTTTCCCGACTGTTCGTACAAGGGCGGAATGCCGGGATTCGTCCGCCTGGTCGGCCCTTCGTCGTTGGTGTTCCCGAACTACGACGGCAACGGTCAATTCCGGAGCTTGGGCAACATTCTCGTGAACCCCAACGTGGCGCTCGTGTTCGTCGATTTCGATACGCCGAACCGGTTGCGCGTGCACGGCGTGGCGTCGATGCACGACGACCCCGAGCTGCTCGCGAGTTTCGACGGCACACAACTCGTCGTGCGGGTGGACGCCACGCGCATCTTTCCCAACTGCCCGCGCTACATCCACCGCATGCACCTCGATGAGTACTCGACGTACGCGCCGCGCCCCGGCCACGTGCCGCCCGAGCCCGAATGGAAGCGCATGGACGTGTTCAAGGACCACCTTCCCAACCGCTGATGGCGCCGATTTCCTACGCCCGCCGGCTCACGGACATGGCCTTGCAGGCGCCCGACGCACCGGCCATCACGTGCGGCGATGACCAACTCACCCGCGCTGTCCTCGAGTCGCGCGCCAACCGCTTGGCTCGCGACCTGGCCGGGGCCGGCGTCACCGTGGGCGACATGGTCACGATCGCGCTACCCAACTCGGTCGACTGGTTCGTCGCCGCCGCCGCGGCGTGGAAGCTGGGCGCCACACCGCAGCCGGTTTCCGCCCGCCTGCCAGGGCGCGAGCTAGAGGCGATCATCGATCTCGCCGACCCGAAGGCGATATTCGGGGTCGACCCCGCCGCCGCCCCCGGGCGGGCGTGCTATCCGCTGGGCTACGAACCGGTGTCGGCCGACGACTCGCCGTTGCCCGACGCCGTGTCCCCGGCGTGGAAGGCTCCGACGTCGGGGGGCTCGACCGGGCGCCCGAAGCTCATCGTCTCGGGCGACGCCGCGCTGACCGATCCCGAGTCGCCGCCGTTGCTGTTCCCGGCCGGCTCCTGCCTGGTGATGCCCGGCCCGCTGTACCACAACGGACCTCTCGTCTGGTCGTGCGGGGCGTGGTTGGCGGGTGGTCACGTGGTCGTGCTGCCCCGGTTCGACGCCGAGGCGACGCTGGCCGCGATCGAGGAGCATCGGGGCGAGGTCGTCTACCTCGTCCCCACGATGATGAAGCGGATCTGGCGGTTGCCCGAGGAGACCCGCAACCGCTACGACCTGTCGTCTCTGAAGGTCGTGTGGCACCTGGCCGAGCCCTGCCCGCCTTGGTTGAAAGAAACGTGGATCGAGTGGCTGGGCCCCGAGCGCATCCTCGAGTTGTACGCCGGCACCGAGGGCCAGAGCGCGACGGTGATCAGCGGCGTCGAGTGGCTCGAGCACCGGGGGTCGGTGGGCCGTCCCATAAGCGGCGAGATGAGGATCTTCGGCCCCGCTGGTGAGGAGCTGGCTCCCGGCGAGTTCGGCGAGGTGTGGATGCGCTCAGGTCGGCCGACGGCCACGTACCGCTATGTCGGCGCCACCGCCCGCACGCGCGAAGGCGGCTGGGAGTCGCTGGGCGACATGGGCTACATGGACGCAGACGGCTACCTGTACCTCGGCGACCGCCAGCAGGACATGATCCTGACCGGGGGCGCCAACGTGTATCCGGCCGAGGTCGAGGCCGCCATCAACGAGCACCCCGCCGTTCGATCGTGCGCCGTCATCGGCCTGCCCGACGAGGACAAGGGCAACGTGATCCACGCCATCATCGAATGCGACCCCGGAGCGGTTACGCAGGCGGACCTCTCGGCCTTCCTGTCCGACCGCCTCGTGCGCTACAAGCAACCCCGCACCATCGAGTTCGTCGACGAGCCACTTCGCGACGACGCCGGCAAGATGCGCCGGGCCGCGCTCCGCGAGGCGCGCCTACCGGTGGACAACGTCCGCTAACGCAACGGTGTCTGGCGCGCGACGGCGCGGATCGCGTGGTCGGGACCCTTCTCGATCACGAATTCGGCCCGGGGCCGGGCCGGACGGATGTGCTCCTCGAGGTTCACCGCGTTGATGCCGTCCCACGCACCCTGGGCGAACTGGCGGACCTGGTCGTCGGGCCACGCCGCGAACGGCGCGTAGAACGACGACGGGTCGCCGGCCGCCTCCTTGAACAGCTGGGCCAGCCGCGCACAGAACCATTCCACGACAGCGGCGTCGTCGGCGTGCACGTACACGGTCACGTCGTACGCCGTCGCGTGGGCGGGCAGCAGCGCGTTGACGCCCTCCACGATGATCACGTCGCCGCTCTCGACGGTCGCGTCGTCCCCGACGACGACGTCGTAAGCGAGGTGGTCGTACACCGGCACGCGCAGCGGGGTGACGCCGGCCCGGGCTTCGTCGAGGAACCGGTTCAGGCGAGCGGTGTCGAAACTTTCGGGAAACCCCTTCTTCATCGACAGGCTCCGCCGGTCCAGCTCGGCGTTGGGGAGCAGGAACCCGTCGGTGCTCACGATGCTCACGCGCAGGCCGGGGAGCGCGGCGGCCAGCTCGTTGGCGATGGTGGTCTTGCCCACCGATACGGGGCCGGTCAGGCCGACGAGTAGCGGCCGCCCGCTGAGCGCGGCTTTGCGCGCCGCGATTACGTCGGCCAGTTCACGCAACGGCGACGGGGAGCGACTCGAGGCCGCGCAGCACGATGGTGTTGCGGAACGCCGGCGCTCCCGCCAGCCGGATGCGCGGGAATCGGTCGAGCAACGCCGGGATGGCGACCTGCGCTTCGCGGCGGCTCAGCGCGGCGCCGACGCAGTAATGCAACCCGACGCCGAACCCGAGGTGGGGGTTGGGAGAGCGGCCGACGTCGAGGTCGTCGGGATCCTTGAACCCGGCCGGATCGCGGTTGCCGGCGCCGATCACCGCCAGCAGCGAGTCGCCCACGTGCAGCGATTTGCCGCCCAGCTCGGTTTCTTCGCGCACGACGCGGGCGAGCATCTGCGCGGGGCTGTCATATCGCAACAGCTCCTCGACGGCGACCCGCAGCGCGCCCGGTTCATCCCCGGCGGCGCGCAGCCGCTGCAGCTGATCGGGCGAGCGGAAGAGGGCGAGCATGCCGTTGCCGATGAGGTTCGTCGTGGTTTCGTGGCCGGCGAAGATCAACGTCGCGCAGAGGCCGATGGCTTCCTCGTAGCTCAGCTCACCGGTGCCGAGCAACGCAGTGATCAGATCGTCGCCCGGGTGTTCGCGGCGGGCGGCGGCCAGCCGGGCGCAGTACTGCACCATCTCTCCCAGCCCGCCCCCCATGCCGGAGTAGAAGTGGTCCATCGAACGGGCCATGCGGCCCGACCACTCCTGGAACTGCGCGCGGTCCTCCTCGGGCACGGCAAACAGATCGGCGATCACTGTGATCGGGAGGGGGTAGGCGAAGTCGGCGATGAGGTCGAACTCGTCGCGGCCGGCGAGGGCGTCGAGCATCTCGTCGACCAGCGTCGCGACGCGCGGCCGGATGCTCTCGATGACCTTTGTGGTCAACGTGGCCGTGATCGCGCCGCGCACGACGGTGTGCTCGGGGCCGTCGCTCGAGATCGATCGCATCGGCAACGGCGCGCCCTTGAACTTCTTGGCGGTGGCCCGGTCCGACGAGAACGTCGTGGGATTGCGGAACACGGCGTCGATATCGGCGTAGTGCGTCGCCATCCATGCGCCCAGCCGCTCGCTCCAGTGCACCGGGTCCTCGGCGCGCAGCCGCGCGTAGGTGGGATACGGGTCGTCAACGAAGCCGGGCGCGCCCGGATCGAACGGTTCGATCATCGTCACGCCAGCATGGCTCGAACCGCGTCGATCGTGTCGGCCTCCTCGGGCGTCTTGTCGTCGCGGTACCGGCGGACGCGGGCGAACCGCAGCGCGACGCCGCCCGCGTATCGCGTCGAGCGCTGCACGCCGTCGATCGCGATTTCCACCACCACCTCGGGGCGGATGAACACGACGTGGCCGTCCTCCCCGCGCTTCAACCGCTGGAACACCTCGGTCTGCCACCGCAGCAACTCGTCGGTGAGGCCCTTGAACGTCTTGCCGACCATGACGAACTCGCCGGTGGCGTCGCGGGCGCCGAGATGCAGGTTGGACAGCCACCCGCGACGGCGACCGTGGCCCCACTCGGCGCCCAGGACGACGAGGTCGAGCGTGCGAACGGGCTTAACCTTGCGCCACGCCTTGCCCCGGCGGCCGGCCTCGTACCGTGACGTCGCCGTCTTGACCATCACGCCCTCGTGACCGCGCGCCAGCGCGGTCGCCAGGAACGCGGCGCCGGCGGCCGGGTCGTCGGTGAGGATCGCCGGCACGCGCCACGGCCCCGCCGCTCGTTCGAGCGCGGCCATGCGATCGGTGAGGGGCAGGTCGACGAGGTCGACGCCATCGAGGTGGAGGCAGTCGAAGAAGCGGGCGTGCACGTCGCCGAGGCTCAGCCTGCTCATCGTGTCCTGAAAGACCTCGGGTGCTTTGTCCTCCCTCAGGCCGACCAGCTCGCCGTCGAGCACCACCGCGGTGACCGGCAGCGACCGCATTAGGTCGACGACGGCGGGCAGCTGTTGTGTCACGTCGCGCAGGCTCCGCGTGAACAGGCGGACCTCTTTACCCTGTCGGTGCGCTTGCACGCGGGCGCCGTCGAGCTTCCACTCGACCGACGACAGGCCGCCGGCGGCGATCGCGCTCTCGACGTTGACAGCGGTCGACGCCAGCATCGGCTTGAGCGGTCGCAGCACGGCGAGGCCCACGGCGGCCAAGCCCCTCTCGCCACGGGCCAGCGCCAGGGCGGCGGTGCGACCGAGGTGGCCGCTGAGCATCACGGCGCGGCGGACGGCGCCAGGCGGGACCGCGGCGGCCGTTGCCACCGCGTCGGTCATCACGCCGTCGAGGGCGCCCTGGCGGATCTCGCCGATGAGCAGCCGGCGTAGGAAGTCGTCCTCGGCCGCCGTCGCCCGTCCGAACAACGACGCCAGTTCCGCGGCGCGGGCGCCCCGTGATCCGGCGCCGCTCAACCCGCACAGCCGGCTCAGCGACGCGTCGACGTCCCCCACCGTCAGCTGCGGTTCGCCGGCGACCCCCGCCGGCGCGGCGCCAAGCGTCGCCCACCCGATGCCGATTCGACCCTGGCGGGCCCGGCCGGTCAGGAAACCCACCGTCGCCTCCACCTCGTTGGGCGCCAGGGAGGTCAGCAGGGCGGCCAATTCGGTGATCTTGGCCCGGCGCGCCGCGGCGCCCGCCACCCGCTCGGACGTGGCCACCACCTCGGCAAAGAGCACGCCGAAGTGTGCCGCAGGGGTCGTCGATGCCTGGCCGGGTGCCCGAAAGAGGGCGAATTGTCCCCCCGGCAGCAATGGACAGTCGTCGAGAGACCTGGCTAGCGTGACCTCCCGTAGTGAACCCGACCAAAGCCGTATTGCTACGGCGCGGCCGGCTGCTGGGAGCAGTGGTGGTGATGGCCATGATGGCCGTCCAGCTGCTCGCGCCGGCGGCTCGCGCCGACACAGTCAGCCAGAAGCGGGCCCAGGCGACTCACCTCGCCGACGAGATCCAGCGCGCCGAGGAACGCATCGGCGTCGCCGCTGAGCGGGTCAACAACGCCCGCCTGAAGACCGACGCGGTTCGCGCCGGCGTGGCCGATGCCGAAGCCAAGATGCAGGCCGCCGACCGGCGGGCCGGCCAGGTCAAGACCGAGCTGCGGGCCCACGCTGTCGA
>JACDEA010000108.1:1026-7256 GCA_013816725.1 Actinomycetota bacterium | reverse complement strand
GAGGAGCGGTGGCGGGCGGCGGATCCCGACACCCGCTCACGGGGAACTAGGTGGCGGGTACCTGTTCCTCGTTTCCTGCAATGTTACCTCCGATCGCGATGCTCCCGCCCAAGGGCACCGCTTCGTCGACCGCGCCGCCCGCCACTAGACGAGCGAGGAAGGGCAGAAGTCGCACAGGACGCAGTCGGGACAGCGGGGTCGCCGGGCGATACAGGTCTGGCGCCCGTGAAGGATGAGGCGGAGGCTGAACGCCCCCCGATCGGTCGGCGGGATCATCGCGTTCAGCTCGTGCTCGATCTTCACCGGATCGGTCTGCTCGGTCATGCCCAAGCGACGGCTGAGGCGGGTGACGTGGGTGTCGACCGGGAGCCCGGGCTCCCCCAGAGCGACGCTGCGCACGACGTTGGCCGTCTTGCGCCCGACGCCGGGCAGGGCGGTGAGATCCTCCATCGACGACGGGACCTCACCGCCGTGGCGATCAGTCAGCGCGGCCGCCATCCCCACCAGGCTCCGGGCCTTCGAGCGGAACAGGCCCAGGGTCTTGATCAGATCCTCGAGCTCGGCGGTGGAGGCGCCGGCCAGGTCGGCCGCCGCCGGGAAGCGGGCGAACAGGGCAGGCGTGACCTTGTTGACCTGCTCGTCGTTGGCCTGAGCCGACAGGATCGTGGCCGCCAGCAGCTCGAACGGGTTCCGGTGCACGAGCGCGCACGCGGCGTCGGGATACTCCTCGGCCAGGCGCCGGGCGGTCTCCACCGCTCGGCCTTTCGGGGAACGCGGCCTCACGAGGACCGGACGGTACCGTGGCCGCGTGCGGGTCGACGTCAAGCGGCAGATGGGTGCGGGCGACATCGCCGCCGTCCAGGAATTGCTCGACGTAGCCGCCCGGGCCGACGGCCACCATCCCCTCGGTGAGCACAAGTGGCTCGACCTGGTGCAGGGGGGCCGGGCCGGCTTCGCCGGGCTCGTCGCGTGGGAGCCCGTCGGCTCGGGAGACAGAGCAGAGCCCGTCCACGACCATCCGGTTGGCTACGCGCACCTCACGCGAGGCTCCGACAGCTGGGCGCTCGAAGTGGTCGTCGATCCGCACCACCGCTTGCCGGGGATGCCGATATGGCGGGAGCTGGTGGCCGCCGCCCTGAAGATCGTGAGTGACGAGGGCGGCGGACACGTGCACCTGTGGGTGCCGAAGCCCCTACCCGTCCACGACGAGCTGGCGGCGGCAGCCGGGTTGTCGCGGGGCCGCGACCTCCTCCAGATGCGCCGGTCCCTCCCGGTCGGCGAGCGCTACGAACTGCCCGTGCGGACGTTCCGCGTCGGCTACGACGAAGCGGCGTGGCTGGACGTCAACAACCGCGCCTTCGCCAGCCATCCGGAACAGGGCGGCTGGGACCTCGACACGCTCAAGGCCCGCGAGGCCGAGCCCTGGTTCGACCCCGCCGGCTTCTTGGTGCACTTCGTCGGCGATCGCCTGGCCGGGTTCTGCTGGACCAAAGTGCACGACGACCACGACCCCCCGCTGGGAGAGATCTACGTGATCGCCGTCGACCCCGACTTCCACGGCACCGGCCTGGGCAAGGGTCTGGTGCTGGCCGGGCTCGACCACCTGGCTGGCCGGGGCATCACCACCGGCATGCTCTACGTCGATGCCGCCAACACCTCCGCAGTCGGCCTCTACGAGAAGCTGGGGTTCACCGTCGACCACGTCGACAGGGCCTACGTAGCCGACTGCACCCCCACGGCCCGGCCCACCGCGTAGGTCACCCCCGCCGCCAGCGCGGCGATGCCCAGCTGGCGAAGGGCCGAGCGCACCATGGATCGGCCGGTGAAGCGAGCGAGCGCGAGGCCGATGAGCAGCGCCGACACCGTGCCGAGCAGCACCGAGGCCACCACGGCGCCATTGCCCGAGTCGAAGAACCACGGCAGCAAGGGGACCAACGCACCGATCCCGAACGCGATGAACGACGAGAGGGCTGCGGCCGGAGGCGAACCGAGCTGGGCGGGGTCGATCCCTAGCTCCTCTCGGGCGTGGGTCTCGAGGGCGGTCTGCGGATCGCGGTGCATCTCGGTGGCCAGCTGATCGGCCATGTCTGCCGCGATCCCCCGCTGGCGGTAGATGGCGGCCAACTCGCGGCGCTCGGCGTCGGGATGACGGTGGATCTCGCCCTCCTCTAGCGCCAGTTCGCGCTGGAGCAACTCGGTCTGCGCCTTCATCGAGACGTACTCGCCCGACGCCATCGAGAAGGCGCCGGCGATGAGGCCGGCCAGGCCGGCGAGGCGCACGATGCCCGGCGCGGGGCCGGCGCCGGCCACGCCGAGGATGAGCGAGACATTGCTGACGAGGCCGTCGCTGGCGCCAAAGACCGCGGCCCGGGCGGCGCCACCCTGCACATCGCGGTGGTGGTGCTCGTGCATCGCCGCCGGGTGCATGTCGGTCACGTACCGAACGTAGCCTGCCCCTGTGCGCAGCCTGTTCGACTCGTCGGCCACCGACCTCGGATTGCTCCTGGCCGGCGAACCGCGGTTCCGGATCGAGCAGGTGTGGCACGGGCTGTACCGCGAGCTCGCCCTTCCCGAAGAGATGACGACGCTCCCCCGTCCCCTCCGCGAACGGTTGGCCACGGCGATGCCTCTGGCGCTGGCACTTGATACGGAGTCGGTGGGCGACGGCGGCGCCACGGTCAAATGGCTGTGGTCGCTGGCCGACGGCAACGCAGTCGAGACGGTGTTGATGCACTATCCCCGCCGCTCGACGGTGTGCGTCTCGACCCAAGCCGGGTGCGCGATGGGATGCGGGTTCTGCGCCACGGGCCAGGCGGGCTTCGAGCGCAACCTCACGACCGGTGAGATCGTCGAGCAGGTGTTCAGGGCGGGGCGCGCCGCCAAGGCATCTGGCCGCCGGCTGGGCAACGTCGTGTTCATGGGCATGGGCGAGCCGATGGCCAACTACGACCGCATGTGGGCCGCCGTCGAGCGTCTGCATGACGACCTCGGATTGTCGGCTCGTCACCTCACGGTGTCGACCGTCGGCATCATCCCCGGGATCAACCGCCTGGCCGCCGAGCAGCTGCCGGTGAACCTGGCCGTGTCGCTGCACGCGGCCAACGACGATCTCCGCAACGACCTGGTTCCGATAAACCGGCGTTACCCGCTGGGCGACCTCGTGGACGCGTGCGCGAGGTACCTGGCCGCCAAGGGCCGGCGCTTATCGTTCGAGTGGGCGCTGATCGACGCCGTCAACGACCGGCCGTCCGACGCCGCCGAACTGGCCGCCCTGGCCAAACCGCTGGCCGCCCACGTCAATCTCATCCCGCTCAACCCGACACCCGGCTACCCGACCCGCGGCACCGCGGCCGCCGGCGTACGCGACTTCCGCCGCTGGCTCATCGATCGCGGCGTCAACGCCACCGTCCGCCAGAACCGAGGGACGGCGATCGACGCCGCGTGTGGTCAGTTGAGGGCCACCGCGACCAAACTGTCTGCGTCATGAGAGAAATCTGGTCATGAGAGAAACCCGGTCATGAGAGAAACCCGCCGCTGGGTCAACCAGGGCCAGCCGCAGACGCTCCAGATCGCCGTTTTCCTGCTGTACATCAACGCTGCGTTCGGCGCCTTCGACATGCTGTCCTACCGCGTGTTCCCCTGGTTCCTGCTCGTGCCCGCCATCGGCGGCGTGCTGGCGGGGCGGGGCATCGCCAATGAGCGTAAGTGGGCCTACTTCGTCGCCATCGCGGTCTCGTTCATGCCGTTCGCCCTGCGCCTGTACTACGGCGGCGGACTCCTCGGGGCCAGCATGCTCAACCTGCTGTTCGAGGTGGCACTGGTCGCGCTCCTCCTCCACCCGCAGAGCCGCGACTACGAAAGAATCTGGTTCAAGTGAGTGAGGCCGGAGGCGGAGCCGGAGCCGATCGGAGGACAGTGAGTGAGGCCGGAGGCGGAGCCGGAGCCGATCGGAGGACAGTGAGTGAGGCCGAGGCCACGACCACCATCGCGCTCGAGGATCTGCCCAAGCACGTCGGCGAGCACATCGGGTACAGCCCGTGGCACGAGGTCACCCAGGACCAGGTCAACAAGTTCGCCGACGCCACCGGTGACCACCAGTGGATCCACGTCGATCCCGAGCGGGCCAAGGCCGGTCCGTTCGGCGGCCCCATCGCCCACGGCTATCTCACGCTCTCGCTGGCGCCGTACCTGTTGCCCCAGCTGTGGCAGGTCGCCGGCATCTCGATGGGCGTGAACTACGGGCTCAACAAGCTGCGGTTCCCCTCGCCCGTCCCCGTCGGCAAGAAGCTGCGGATCGGGGCATCGCTGGCCGGCGTGAAGGAGATAAGCGGCGGCGCCGAGGTCTCCCTCGACCTCACGTTCGAGGTCGAGGGCTCCGAAAAGCCCGCCTGCGTCGCCCAAGCGGTCTATCGCTACTACGCCTGAAGCGTTCTCCGGTTAGCGAAAGGTGGGGATGACCTTCTCGGCGAGGAGGCGGACCGAGGTGTCGTCGGGGTAATCGGAGCACCAGGGCATGAAGCTGGTGGCGCCCAGGTCGACGTAGGCCTGGATCTTCTCGGTGACCTGTTCGGGCGTGCCTATTAGGTTGCCGGCCGCCCACGAGTCGAACGGCTCGTTCCATAGCGACTTGGAGCCGATGGCGCGCAGCTCGTCCTCGGTCTCGCGGATCATGACCTCGCCCGAGATGGTCTTCTCGATCTCGTCGTAGTCGCGGCCAACGTCCTTGCAGTGGTTCTTGAGCACCTCGCATTTGTGGGCGAACTCGTGCGGCTTGCCGCCGAAGTTCGACCGGTCGCCGAGGCGGGCGACGATGCGCAGGGTGATCTGCTCGCCGCCGCCACCGATGAGGATCGGCGGGTGCGGCTGCTGGAGCGGCTTCGGATCGCACTGGGCCCGCTGGAGCTTGTAATGCTTCCCGTCGTAGGTCGTTTCTTCCTCGGTCCACATCGATCGCACGATCTCGACGCACTCCTTGAGCATGCCGAGCCGCACCTTGCCCTCGGGGAACTCGACCCCGTAGCCCTCGTACTCGTTCTGGTACCACCCGGCGCCGATGCCCCAGTCGAGGCGTCCGCCGCTGATGACGTCGAGGGTGGAGGTGATCTTGGCCAGCACCGACGGCTGGCGATAGGAGTTGCAGCCCACCATCTGCCCGAGCCGCACGCGCGACGTGCGCTGGCTGATGGCCGCCATCACCGTCCAGCACTCGAATACCGCCTCGTGCGACGGCCGCGGAACGTTGTGGAAGTGGTCGTAGACCCACAACGAGTCGTAGCCCAGCTCCTCGGCGAGGACGGCGATCTCCACCGCCTTGTTCCATTTGGCCGCGGCGCCGTCGACGGAGACCAGCTCCATCTTCCAGCCCTGCGGGATGAACACACCAAAGGTGATCGGCCTTGTCATGCGCCGATCCTGTCACCGCCGCGGGCTACCCGCCCACCGTCGCGTCGGGGCGAAGGTCAAGGAACAGCGCGGCGGCGGCGTCACCGAGAAAGACGACGGACTGGCCGCCGCTCGCACTCCCCGCCCGGCCGGGCACGACGACGTTGGCGACGGCGGCAGGATCCATGCCGCGGGCGAGCGTGGCCAAGGAACGTGCGTCGGTGAGCCCGACGTCGAGATCGACGTGGCGGAACAGCACGCCCAGCCAGCGTTCGATCCCGCTGTCGTCTTCGATCTCGGCCCGGGCCTTGGCCAGCGCCGCCAGCATCACGCGGCCCTGGTTCTGCGAGCGGCCGAAGTCGCCGTTGGGAGTGTCGCCCCGGTCACGCGAATAGGCCAGCGACTGTGCGCCGTTGAAGTGGTGCCACCCGGCGGCGAAACGGGCTCCGGAATTGCGGTCGTTCATGGCCCGCTCGACCTGGAGGTCGACGCCCCCCAAGTCGTCGACGATGGCCGAGAACCCGTTGAAACCGGTGAGCACGTAATAGTGGACCGGTAGGCCGGTGAGGTGACGCACCGTCTCGGCCAGCAGTTGCGGGCCGCCGAGCGCCATCGCCTGATTGATCTTCTGCTGCCCGTGACCGGGAACCTCGACCCAGGAGTCGCGCGGTATCCCCATGATCGTGCCGGCGCCCGTGCGGGGGTTGACCGCGAGCAGGTGCAGCGAGTCGGCGCGGGTTCTTCGCATGTCCTCGTTGGGTCGCGCGTCGGACCCGGCAACGAGCACGAAGATGAGGTCGCCGGGAACGGGAACGTCGCTGCGGAACACCAGCGGCGCGCCGTACGGA
>JACDEA010000108.1:0-1016 GCA_013816725.1 Actinomycetota bacterium | reverse complement strand
TACGGACGACCGTCGGCGCCCTTGAGTCCGACTCGTGGCGCAGTGGCTACAGGCAGTGGAGCCGCGGTGGTAGGCGGCGGCAGGACGACCGTCGGTCCGGGCAACGCGGTGGTGGTGGTGCCTTCCGTCGCCCCGAGCACGACGTCGGGGTGGATCTGCGTCCGGGCCACGACCGCAGCAACGAACAGCGCGGCCACCAAGCCCCCCAGCGCGTACTTCACACCAGAAATGTAGGTGTCCCCTCAGTACAGGTGGTAGACGCCCGACAGTGTTGCGTCGAGACGCGCGGCGCCCCACACGCCGAGCGCGGCAAGGAACGGCACGCCGACGATCGTGAGCCACCGGCGCGGCGGCTGGGCGGGTGCCCCGGCCCAGCGCTCCGCCAGGGCGGCGCTAACCAGTCCGAACACGACGAACGTGGTCAGGAACAACGCGACGCTGATCGCCGGGTGCCCGTAGCGGAAGTACTCGTAGTCGCCGTCGAGGACGTACGGACCGAACACGGCGAGCAACACGGCGGCAAAGGACAGACCTTTCAGAACTACGCGCGCCGGGAGCCAACGCCGCACCACGATGTACACCGGCGCGCCTGTGACGGCGCCGGCGGCGACGACGATCAATACGAGGTTGATCGTCCCCTCGAGGGTGCGCTGGCCAACCACCGCTCTTTCGTGGGTGACCTCCCCGGCACGGGCCGGCGCCGTTGCGGCCAGGATCCACATCAGCACGCGACTCCACAGCCCGGTGGCCACCCCGGCGACGAAGCAGGCTGCGATGGACGCGCCGGCGACGGTCAGTCCGCGGCGGACGATGCGCACCGCCGAAGCCTACGCTCGGCCCATGCAGGAGTGGCGGGCTGACAGCGGCGACTTTGACCTTGCCGCGGTCGACCCGGAGTCAACCGCAGGGGCGCCGGGCGACGACAAGGACGTCACCAAGGAAGCGTTCAAGGCGCTGCGCCACGAATTGTCCGACTGGCAGGAGCGGCTCTACGCCGAACGCCGTCAGGCCCTCCT
>JACDEA010000002.1:6485-45575 GCA_013816725.1 Actinomycetota bacterium | reverse complement strand
GCCGCCGGCGACACGGTCGCCGTGCTGTTGCTCGACGTGCCGTCTACCTCGCGGTCTGCAACGGCAGCATCTACGGCAGGGGCGTAGGCCCGGCGGGGCGCAGGAGCGCCTCCTGGGCGATGGACGCGACGAGCGCGCCGTCCTCGGTGTGCATCGAGCCGCGGGCCAGGCCGCGGGCGCCGAAGTTCGACACGGGAGCGACGTCGAAGAGCAGCCACTCGTCGGCCCGGGCCGGGCGGTGGAACCAGACGGCGTGGTCGAGGCTGGCGCCCATGAACGGCTGCACGGTGGCGTTGGGCGCCAGCGCGCTGCCGACGACGCCCATGTCCGACATGAAGGCCAGGCAGCACGCGTGGAGGGCGGCGTCGTCGGGAAGGGTGCCGCCGACGCGCACCCAGAACGGGTGGAGCGCGAAGCCCATGGCCGAGCGGCCGGCGGCGGGCCGGATCTCGAACGGCATCATCGACTCGAAGCGGGCGAGGGGCGACGGCGTGACCTCCGCGTCGCCCGGGCCGTCCACGTCGTCGCGGGCGGGCAGCTGCCAGTCGTCGCCGGGCTCGGCCGCGTGGAACGACGCGGCCAGGAAGAAGATGGCCTCGCCTCCCTGCGTCGCGGTGACGGCGCGGGTGGTGAACGAACGCCCGTCGCGGATGCGAATGACGTCGAGCACGAGGGGCGTTCCCGGCCGGCCCGGGCGCACAAAGTAGGCGTGGAAGGAGTGCGGCGGGCGGGCGCCGTCGACGGTGAGCGTCGCGGCCCGCAGGCTCTGCGCCGCGACCTGGCCGCCGAAGAGCCGGCCGGGGCCGTCGCTCGGCGTTACTGCCTCGAAGCGGTCACGCCCGGCGGGTTCGAGGGTGAGGAGGCGTTGGAGCCGGTCGGCGGCGTCGGTCACTGGGGCCACGTTCTAACCGTGACGGTGCGACGCGGCCATTCGTCCGACGTATCGCCTGCTGAAAGCCATGTGTGCTTTGTGGGGCCAGCTGGTGGGCAGCAGCGCGGGAAGCGCTGGTGAAAGAAGACGCAGGAGTAGCCTCGCGGCCGTGACAGAGTCCGGGGGGATCGTCACGATCCTCTTTACCGACGTCGTCAACAGCACCGAGGCGTTGACCCGACTCGGCGACGTGCGGGCCGAAGAGCTCAGGCGGCTCCATTTCAACGACCTGCGTGAGGTGATCGCCGGCTGCGGCGGCCGCGAGGTCAAGACCCTGGGCGACGGCTTCATGGTCGTGTTCAACAGCGCTGTCGACGCCATGCACTGCGCCGTCGGGATGCAGCACGCCACCACTGGTCACAAGATCGACCTCCGCATCGGCGTGCACGTCGGCGAGCCGATCCAGGAGGGCGACGACTACTTCGGCACCCCCGTCGTGGTGGCCAGCCGGCTGTGCGACCGGGCCGATCCCGGCCAGATCCTCACCTCGGACCTCATCCGTGCGCTCGTCGGCAGCCGGAGCGAGTTCGCGTTCAAGGACGTCGGCCCCCTTGCATTGAAAGGCATCGAATCCGAAGTCGCCGCCTGCGAGGTCCTCTGGGAGCCGCCCGTGTCGCAGGTCTTCCCGCTGCCGGCGCAGCTCGCCGGTGGCGAGCGCACCCCCTTCGTCGGCCGGCAGGATCTTCTCGAGGAATTGCGGCTCCAATGGAAAGAGGCACGCGACGGTCACCGGGCTCTTGCCGCGCTGGGCGGCGAGCCCGGCATCGGCAAGACCCGGCTCGCGGTCGAGTTCGCCGGCCGGTGCTATGCGGACGGCGCCATCGTCCTCTTCGGCCACGCCGACGAGGAGGCCCTGTTGCCGTACCAGCCGTTCGTCGAGGCACTGCAGCACGTCGTGGCCTCGGCACCCGCCGACCTGCTCATGGCGCTTGTCGCGGCCAACGGCTCCGAGCTCGGCCGCCTGCTCCCGACGCTGCGCGATCGCGTAGCCGACCTCGCACCGCCGATGAGGTCCGACGCCGAGAGCGAACGGTTCCGACTATTCGACGCTGCCGTGCATCTCATCACCTCACTCGCGGCGCAGGTGCCCGTCGTCCTGATCCTCGACGACCTCCAGTGGGCGGATCGGCCGACGCTCCTGTTGCTCCAACACCTGTTTCGGTCGCCGACCGACGCCGGCGTACTCGTCATCTGCACGTACCGGGACACGGATCTGACCCCGCGTCATCCGCTGACCGAGACCTTTGCCGACCTGCGCCGCGTCGTGCGATTCGAGCGACTCAGCGTCGGCGGTCTCGGCGAGCACGACCTCGAAGAGTTCATCGACCAGGTGACCGGGCACGAACCGGCGCCGGCGTTCACCCGAGCGCTCCGCGACCAGACCGAGGGCAACCCGTTCTATATCGGCGAAGTCCTGCGACACCTGGTGGAGTCGGCGGGACCGCTCGACGTTGACCACGACTCAACCGCGATCGTCGACGGGCTCGGCATTCCCGAGAGCGTGAGCGAGGTCATCGGTCGCCGGCTGGGTCGACTGTCGCCGGACACGAACGCTGTCCTGATAGCTGGCGCGGTGGTTGGCCGCGAGTTCGACCTCGACGTCATCGAGCGGGTGACGGAGCTTGGGGAGGACCGCGTACTTGAAGCGATCGACGAAGGCCTCGCCTCCCGGCTCGTCGTCGAGGTACCCGGCAGCCTGACGAGCTACCGCTTCTCCCATGCGCTGGTGCGCGAGACGCTCTACGGCGCCATGTCCACGGCGCGGCAGGTCCGCATGCATCGGCGGGTGGCCGAGGCGCTCGAGGAACTGCACGCCGGCCACCTCGACTCCGTGCTGTCGCAGCTGGCGCACCACTGGCTGTGCAGCCGGACGGCAGGCGATATCGACCGCGCCGTCGACTACAGCCGGCGCGCCGCCGACGCCGCGATGAGCCAGCTGGCATACGAGGAGACCGTCGGCCACTGCGAGCGGGCGCTCGAGGCGTTGGAGCAGTCGCCTGCCAAGAATCCGACGTTGCGATGCGATCTCCTGCTGGCGCTGGCCGACGCCCAGCGCCGCGCCGGCAACATCGTCACTGGCCGCTCGACCTACGCAGCCGCCATCGAAGCGGCGCGTCCGCTCGACGCGGAGCGGTTTGCGCAAGCGGTGCTCGGTTACGCGCACGACGGCGAGATCGGCACGCGCGATCTCGAGGTGATCCGGCTGCTCGAAGAGGCGTCGCGACGGTTCGGTGACACAGACGGCGCCGAGCACGCGCTCGTGCTCTCACGCCTGTCGACCGCCTACTACTTCTATGACCGCGACAAGATGTCCGACGCCGCCGACAAGTCGCTGGAAATGGCGCGCCGGGTCGGCGACAGGACCGCGATCGGCTTCGCCCTCAACGCCGTCTTCGCCTTGTCCGACGGCCTCGAGAACGTCGAGCGTCGGATCGAGCTGAGTTCGGAGTCGCTCCGCATCGGACGCGAGATAAACCACGCAGGCGTCGAGCACTTCGCCCGGACGCTGCGGTGCTTCGCCCTGCTCGAGCGCGGCGACATTGACGAGTTCGAGGCCGAGGTGGCCAACGCGGAGGCGTTGGCCGCCAAGGTCCGGCTTCCCGCGCTGGCGTGGCACGCGCCCCTTTGGCGGGCGACGCTCGCCGCGGCGCGCGGCGATCTCGCGGGTCTCGAACGCTGGTCGTTCCAGGCGTTGGAACTCGGGCAGCGAGCCCACGCACCGGCGGCCCTCCAAACCTTCGGGATCCAACAGTTCGTTCTCCGCCGCGAGCAGGGCAGCCTCGGCGAGGTAGAGGGGGCTGTGCGGGAGATGGCCGAGAAGTATCCCCTGTTACCGGCGTGGCGGCTGTGCCTGATCGTGGTCCTGGCCGAGGATGGGCGCGCGGAGGAAGCGCGCGTCGAGCTCGATGAAGTGGGGGCGCATGGGTTCCGTGACTACGCCTACGACGCCAACTGGCCGACGGCGATGGGACTCATCGCCGACGCCGTCTTCTTGACCGACGCACGCCAACACGCCGACGCCGCCTTCGAGCTGCTGCGACCATTCGAAGACCGCTTTGTGGCTGTAGGCCAGTGCGCCGAGTGGTACGGCTCCATCTCCCGCCTCCTCGGCAACCTCAGCTCGGTGATGGGTGAGTACGAACGGGCTATCGCGTACTTCGAGCGCGGGATCGATGCCGATGGTTTGCGAGGTGCGGTTCGCATGGCCATCCGGGGTCAGTGGGCACTGGCCCACACGCTCCTCCGCCGAGACGGCGATGGCGACACCCATCGGGCCGCCCAAATCGTCGCCGACGCGCTGCCAAGAGCCGACGCCCTTGGCCTCATCGTGCTCGCCGACCGGATGCGCGCGCTTCGCGTGTGACCGAGTCCGGGGGGATCGCCGCGAAGGCGTCTGTTCGGTCACCCTGATCGTGGGCTTCAGCCGCGTCTACCGGGGAGCCACTGGCCGACCGACGTCGCCGCCGGCTGGATGCTCGGCGCCTTGTGGCTCACCGTCGTGATCGTCACCGTCAGGCGGCCCGCACTCCCGATGAGCAGTCCTCGGGATCGTCGGTGATCCAGTGACGCGGCACCGGCATCATCCCCATCTTGTCGGCTCCGCTATCCGCGTCGTCGCCGTGCTCCTGGTCGTTGTGGTCGTCGTGCCCGCGGTCGTCGTCGACGGCGATCTTCTCGTGCTGCCTGCGATGTCGTTGATCCTGCTGGCCTGGCTCGTGATCGCGCTCGTTGCTCTCGCCCACTGGGTGTTCACGATCGGCGCGCCGCCGCTGATCGCCACCGCGAGGACAGCTGCCAGCGCGGCTTGGTCGGCGGTGGCCGAGGATCCGATCGGCCAACGCCTCCACCATGGCGCCGCTCGTGTAAGACGGATCACCAGACCATTGCGAGCCCCAGCCCGATGGACGCGTCGCCGCGTCAGTCTCGAGCCGACCGGCCTGCCCCTCACGCTCGCGACCGTCGTCACCGTCGCCGGTCTGGGCGGCCTGCAGTGGCTCGGCGGCCGAGTCGACCGGTCTCGTTCACCGCTGTCGCGCTTCGACCTTCGGGTTGCCGAGGTCGCCTCCCGGCTCCAAGTGAGCGGCGAACGCCGAACCATGGAGGCGCTCACCCACGTCGGCGCGACCCGATCCGTGCTTCTCCTCGCCTTGCTCCTCATTGTTGGTGCGCTCGCGGCGCGCCGGGCCCGCAGCGCGGTTTTGCTCGTCGCCACCCTGGCCTTCAGCAGCGGTCTCGTCACCATCCTCAAAGCCAGCCACGCTCGCCCTCGCCCCGCGCTCGGCCGGCTCGTCGAGCACTCCACCAGCTTTCCCAGTGGCCACGCGGCCGCGTCGCTATCGCTCGCGTTCGGGGTCGTCCTGTGGTGGTGGTCGGCCGGCCGACGCCGACCGTCGCTGGTCGCAGCCGTCGTGGTGCCACTGGCATTGCTCATCGGGTTCAGCCGCGCCTACCTCAGCATCCATTGGCTCTCCGACGTGCTCGCCGGCTGGCTGTGTGCGTCGGTTGCCGCCGCGGTGAGCTTCGACGTCGACCAGCTTCTCGCCCACCGACGGGCAGTCCGTGTCCGACCTCATTCCCCGGCCATGCCCATCGCCGCCGTGGCCGCGGTGCTCGTCGTCGCGGTCGTCGCCGCCACCGGCAACCACCACTTCCCCACCAGCTCGCCGCCGCCCGCGCCTTTCCGGTTGGCCTCGACCGAACCCATGACGGTGCTCGGAACAATCCCCCGATTCAGCGAGACTCTCCTGGGGCGACGCATGGAGCCCCTCGGTCTCGTCGTCGTCGCCAGCGAGGACGAACTGCGCGCCGCGGTCGACCAAGCGGGCTGGACCGTCGCCGACACGCTCACCCCCGGTCGGCTGCTCCATACCTACTGGGCTGGCCTCACCAACCGATCCGATGCCACCGCGCCGGTCACACCCACATTCCTCGACACCCGGCTCGAGGATCTCGCCATCCAAAAACAATCGCTCGGTCGTGGTGTGAAGGCCCGCCACCACGCTCGGCTCTGGCGGCTCCCACTGCTCAGCCCCGGCGGTTGCCCGGTGTGGGGAGTGACCGCGTCACTCGACGATCGCGTCGAATGGACCGTGCGCACCCTGTTTCCCAACCATCACATCGACCCGGCCATTGACGGCGAACGCGACTACCTTGCGGCCGCGCTCACCGAGACCCGACAACTTCGCGACACAGGCCGATTCGATTTCGTCGGACCGACACTCGGCAACAACGCCGCCGGAGACCCATTCTTCACGGACGGCAAGGTGGCTCTGCTGGAGCAAACGAGTTGCGGCTGACCCCCCTTCATCGCCAAACAGGGCCGCGCCGATGTGTTCGTCAAACACTTGTCAAACGGTCGAACGTGAACTCGGGTGTCCAACTCATGGCTAGCTAGTAGCAGTCCCGGGCGGTCATTATGCGAACACTCCGCCACTGATCGTCGGCGAACTCATCGTGCTGACGCCGACCAACACCGTCTTGCGTCGCGGCGACGGCGACCGTTGAAACGTGTTCATCCTTTGGCGCGTGCGTCATCCCAATCGACAATCGGACGCGGACCAGGGTGCGACAACGTGCGTTGTCTAATTCTGCTTGACTTGATTGTCTAGGCTAGCTAGACTAGCCTGATTAAGCGCAGGGACCTGCTCCACAAGATCGACGAGGCCGCCAAGAACACTGGCGTCGAGTTCGTCCTTGTACGCGAAGGGGGCAGCCACAGTATCTAAAGGTGCGGCGGCGAAGCGGTCGTTGTCGCACGGCACAACGAGATCACCGAGGGCACGGCCCGCGGGATGCTCCGCAAGCTCGACGTGTTGTTCGGAAAGGACTGGTGGAAGTGATGGCTCGGATTTATGAGGCGAAGTGCACGAGAGAGGGCGACTGGTGGTCTGTCGCGGTCACGGACCAGTTGGAAGGCGGTGAACCGCTGTTGTTCACGCAAGCCCGACGTCTCCGCCAGGTCGACGCGATGGTGATCGACGCCGTGACAACACTGCTCGAGGTGCCCGAAAGCGAGGTCGTGGTCGTCAAGATCCCAGAGTTGAACAACGCGCTGAACGCGCAACTCGAAGCACGCCGCAGGGCCCGCTCTGTCGCCCGCGCCGCCGCATCCGACGCCGCTCGTGCCGACGTCGACATCGCGCGAGCGCTCGTCAACTCAGGTCTCACAATCCGCGACGCGGGCGACATCCTCGAGATCTCATTTCAACGAGTCGCGCAGCTCGTCGGCAACTCCGAATGACACCGCCGCTTCGTCAGCTATGTGCTGGATGCCGCGTCGGGCCGAGTCGCATGAACCCCCGCCTGGACGTCCGAGGTGGCCACCGTTCGCAAGGATGCCGGCCACACTGCCGACATCAGTCGGGTCTGACGCCCATAAGCGCCTTCATTCTCCGCTGTCGTCACGGCATCTCATGCCCATTGAGTCGACGGCGCAACTCGGCCTCGACGCCGGCTGGAACCACGGCGACAACAACGTCACCGGACTGTATGTCCGTCTGCGGTCTGGGCGCGATCAGTTGGCTGCGTCGGTCGATGCTCAGAGCGAAAGACCCGGGCGGCCAGGGAGCGTCGGCGACGGTCGTGCCGGCGAACGACGATGTCTCGCCGACGGTGGCTTCGACGAGAACTGAGCTCCCGCTGACGTCGGCGAGAAGCCGCAGTGAGCGCCGGAGGGCCTGCTGGTAGCCGGCGATAACTTCGTTCATCGCGACGATTCCCGCGAGGCGGTTGTCGTTCAAGACCGGCACCCAGCCGACGCCGGCCGAGACCATCGCATCGAGGGCGAAATCGAGGCCGCGATCGGATGGAACGGTTGGGTAAGAGCGATCAGCGGCCGCGCCCGCAGTGACGTCGCCGCGGGCCTGCGTTCCATCAGCTAATAGGACGCCAACGAATTCGCCGTCAGCGCCGACGACCGGGGCGCCAGGAACGTCGCTTGCGTCGAGCCGGTCGCGGGCCTCGGCGACGGAGACGTCCGCTGACAGGACGAGTCGGGGTTTCGTCATCAGGTCTGAGGCCAATACCGCGCTGAGAAGCGGCAGGCCGAACGCGGCGCGATGCGCGGGCGAATCAGCGCGGCTGCGCAACTGGCTTTCATAAATCGTGTCGTCGCCGACAACGAGCGTCGCCAGTCCGATGGCGATCATCGCCGGCGGGAGCAGCGCCAGGCTGCCGGTCATCTCGGCAACCATCAGCATGAGCCCGAGGGGGGCGTGGGCGATGCTGCCAAAGCACGCGATCATGCCGACGACCATGAAGGGTGCGGGCGCGTCGGGCATGCCGGGGGCGACGCCGTGAAGAACGCGCCAAAGGCCGAGTCCGACGAAGCCGCCGATCACCATACCCGGACCGAAGATTCCACCCGACCCACCGGATCCGATCGACAGTGAAGTGGCAAGAATCTTCACGAGGGGCAGCGCCAGGATCACCCACAAGGCGGTGTTAGGTAGTCCGTCGTGAATCCCCCGTTGCAGCCAGCCGTAGCCGGTGCCAAGCGCAGCCGGGAAGGCGAGGCCGATCAGGCCGACGAGGACGCCGGCGACTGCCGGCTTGAGCATGTCCGGTCCGGGGAACTTGTGGCGGAGGGCGACGGTTCCATAGAAGCCGCGGGCATAGAGGCGGCCAAGGAGGCCCGCAGCGATGCCAAGAAGGGCGTAGTAGAAGAGTTGGACCGGATGGTCGAACTGGGGGGTGCGCAGGGTTCCGAAGATCGGATCGAAACCCTCGACCGCGCCGAAGATCGAGAACCCGACGATCGACGCGACGAGCGATGGGAACAGTGCCTCAGGCTCGAGGTCGTCGCGGTAGAGAATCTCGGCGCCCAGCACCGCCCCGCCGAGTGGCGCACGGAATATCGCGCCGATGCCGGAGCCGATCCCGACCGCGACCGCGATGCGCGAGTCCTCGGGGCTGAGCGCTAGACGTCGCGCCAGGAACGAGCCGAATCCGGCGCTGATCTGCGCAGTTGGACCCTCGCGCCCAGCGGACCCGCCGCTGCCAATCGTGGCCGCTGACGCAAACAGCTTGATCAGCGTGACCCGCACACGAATGCCGCGAGGGTTGTGGTGGACCGCGTCGATCGCCGCGTCGGTCCCGTGCCCCTCTGCCTCGGGCGCGAACCCAAATACAAGGATCCCAGAAACCAGACCACCGAAGCCGACGACGAGCGGGATGGCCCATGGGCGAGCGAAGCTTCCGGCCGCGAGCCGATTGCCCTCGCCCACCGGTAGCGGCGGCTTGTATCCACCAATCGTCTCGAGGAGCAGCTTCGAGGCCCCGTCGAGCGCGAAGATGAACGCGATCGCGCCGAGCCCCGCGACCACTCCGATGAGGGCGCCGAGAACCAGCCACTTGCGCAGATAGCTCCAGTCCTTCAGACGCGCCAACAACTCAGTCATCGGGACGAGGCCCTGCCAGTGGACGCAAAATCGCTCCAGCCGAATGGATCTATCGGTAGCTCGCCTGCCGCCGTCGCGAACGCGCTGAGTCCTTTCACGGCGTGCGCGCACTCTGCCGGGGTCATGGACGCGGCGATCGCGGCAATGTCACGGGAGCGGCGTCCGGTCACCAGCGCGACGAGGCGCCGTCCGGAGGCGGTCAGGCTCACTTGCGTCTCCCGGCGATCGGGCGGGGCGCCCGGGTTTCGCTTGACGAGCCGCTTGCGCTCGAGCCGATCACACAGGCGCGTCGCAGTCGACGGGCGGACATCGAGCGCCTCGGCCAGGTCGCCCACCGTGACCGCGCTCGGTCGCGTCAACACAACGAGCGCACGAAACTGCGGAAGCGTGACGTCGTCGACGTCCGCAAATGAGCGCGCGGCGACAGCTACCAAAACTCGTGATGCGCGTAGGAGAACTTCCGCAGTCGACTCGACATCGTTGGGAATCATATGCATCTAGGCAACTAATGTAGCTGACTAATCAATTCACCTCCACTCGTGTAACAGCGAGAACAAGACGAAAGGTCGGCCGTAGCCGAGGGTTGACCAACGTGAGCCGAGCGTCCTCGGCCGCCGACGGCTTTCCCGCCGTGTTGCGTGTTGCGTTATACAAGCGTTTGTGATGCGTACTGTCGCCGATGCGGTTCGGTCGGCCCCACGTGCGGCCGTCGCCGTCCGCTCGCTGGCCGCGATAGCCGACCGTGCAACGCTGCCCCAGTTCTGGGCACTGGTCGTGCTGTGCGACCGCCGGGCTACCGGCGTGTCGGCCCTACGCGCGGAGTTGGAAGCGCCGCGATCAACGGGCACCCGGGTGTGCGACCGCTTGGTGAGCAAAGGCCTCGCTAACCGACAACGCGTAGGGATGGTCGCCGGGCTGCGCGCTATGGCAGAAGCTACCGACGACATGCCCGGCCAGGCAAGGATCAGCGGCTGAGACCTGTGAGCCATGCCGACGATCCGGTAGTTCTTAGGCGCCTCGCCCGACTTCGTGAGGAGCTTGCCGACGAAAACGTCCCGCTTACCCTCGATGGCCCGTCGGGCTCTCGGATCCTGGCCGAGTTGACCTACGCCCGACGACCACCTCGCCACGAGCGGCGCACACCGGCTTACGGGTCGCTCATCTTCGATGGCGTGCCCGACTGGGACAGCGCACCACACCCGCCCCTACTGGTCGGCGACCCCTCCGTGTCGACGCCCGTGCTCCGTCGTTGTGCTGACGGAGGGTCATCGTTCACGGTAGTAACCCCCGAAGGGATCAGTGGCCTCGCTGTTTTCGAGCGAAGCTTCGACGACGAACTCGCGGCGGTGCGCCTCCAGAGATGTGGCGCCGTCGTGATCCAGCGGGGTCAGACCGGTCTGCTCCGGGTTTGCACTGCCAACGGCGTCGTGTCCTGGGACGGCTCGACCTGGCTCCATAAGCCGCTCGCCGACGAGTACGTAGCCCTGATCACCACCCTGGCCCCCCACGCGGATCCTGCGGTGGCGGCTGGACTCCTAGAGCTCGCGGTCCACGCGCTCGCCGCCGGCTGCGTCGGATCGACTCTCGTGTGGAACCTTGACGGCCACGCCCTCGATGACCGCCGCGAGGGTCTGCTCGAGCTGAGTCAGGCGGTTCAGCCGCCGGGGCTGTCGGTTGCTCGAAGAGCCCACTTCCCCGCACTGGTCTCCATCCACAGCCAGGTCGACCTTGCGACAATCATTGGCGCGGACGGCACCGTCGGACCCATCGGTGTCCGCTTGAACAGCACGCGCCGCGCCATCTCGCTCGTGCAGGCGACCCTTGGCGCCCGGCACACGTCCGCCCGCCGCTTCACCTTCGACGTGCCAGGCGTGCTAGCGCTCGTGGTCTCCGAGTCGGGCCGCGTCACTGTCTTCTCCGGAGGTGGCGTGGCCGCTCACATCAGCCCAGGACGCCGCGACGACCAGTCATCACGCGCCCCCGCCGGGGACCCACACACTCTGATCGTCGACTGCCGGTCCTGCGAGAAACAGATCGCCCTAGAGCTTGGCGACCCGGGACGCTCGCGGAATATGGAGCCCGTCGCTTGTCCTGCCTGCGGTCACGAGCTGAACCAACCAGCAGGCGGCCGCGTGATCGGTATTCCGGTATCGAGTGGGCCCTGACCTACGACCGGCCGGCAACGCGACGACGAGTTGGGCTCGGTGGCCGAGCTTCCCGTGAGATAGCTCGGCGAAGGCATGCACTGTTTTGGTGTGTCCTAAGACCGGGAGCAACGGACCGCGGACTCCTCTGGCCTCATCGGCTTTGCGTGCACGGAGCGGTACCGGGCTCGGACCGTTCGAACCCTTCGCTCTCGGATAGCCTGCGCCTCGTCGACCGTAGGCTCGCTCAGTGACCTTGGTGTTCGCCTTCGGCGTGGTCTTGCTCGTCGCGGTCTTGGTGTCGGGTCTGGCTCATCGCAGCGTGTTGTCTACAACTGTCATGTTCCTATTCGCGGGCACCGGGCTCGGCTCGCTCGGCTTTCGGGTCGTTGACTTGAACGTTCGGCAGCCGGTGGTGCGTGATTTTGCGGTGCTCGCGTTGTTCAGCGTGTTGTTTACGGACGCGTTGCGGATCGACGCGACCCAGCTACGGCGCGCGTGGCGGCTGCCCGCTCGGGCACTGCTTGTCGGCATGCCGTTGACCTTCGGGTTGCTTACGCTCTTGGCCAGGGCTCTGGTCGGCCTGCCGTGGGGTCAGGCGCTTTTGGTGGCCGCGGTGCTGTCGCCAACGGATCCAGTTTTTGCCGCCGCGATCGTCGGGCGTTCGGAGATTCCGCACCGGCTTCGGCACCTGCTCAACGTCGAGAGCGGCCTGAATGACGGGCTCGCGTTACCCGTCGTGATCGTGCTTCTTGCGGTTGTGGACAGACAAGCGGTTCACGTCCAACACCTCGCGGGCGAGCTCGCGCTCGGTGTCGCATTGGGTTTCGTCATCCCCTGGGTCGCCATCGCATTGGAGCGCCAACGCTGGTTCGGCTCGACCGTCAAGTACGAGCCGCTCAACGCGTTCGCAATCGCAACAATCGTGTTCGCGGCTTCGTCGCTGACAAGCGCGAACAGCTTTCTCGCCGCGTTCACTGCCGGCATAACCGTGGCGACGTTCAGTCCGGCGGTACGCGACAGCTTTCGCGAGTTCGGTGAACTCTTGTCGGAACTCTTGAAGCTCGCCGCCGTGATGATTTTCGGCGCGGTGTTGACCACGCGGATGATTAGCGCTGTGCCAATCGGCGGTTTCGTCTTCGCAATAGCAGCGCTGGTCCTCGCGCGGCCCGCAGGACTGCAGGTCGCCCTGGTCGGGAGCCAGCTCGATTGGCGGGAGCGTGCGGCGGCATCGTGGTTCGGACCAAAGGGCTTCGCGTCGGTGGTGTACGGACTGCTGATACTCGAAAGCGGCACACCACGCTCGAACCAGTTGTTTGCGCTGATCGCCGCCGTGATTGCACTGTCGATCATCGCCCATTCTTCGACGGACGTGCTGGTAGCCCATTGGTTCGCGCGCGCCGAGTCAGGTGCCGTATCCGAAGGGAATGGCTGATGACAGGAGATGCGCTCTTCGCTACCGACACAGGCGCGGTCGGCGTCGCCCTTGCCTCTCCGCGCGGGCACGCCGGAGGAACGCCGCCGCGTCCAGCTAACGGTAACGCCGGCCCGGGGTGGGCCCTGGTGGTTTCGGTTCGGGATCCTCGTGGGTTTTGGATCCTCATCGCCGTGATGGGCCGTAGGCCGACTCGTCCGCCGTCGCGGATCATCGGGGCGATGCTGACCGGCGCCAACACCGTTGATGAATCCCGTCGTCGGGCTCGCCACGTCGCTCGCCCTGGCGCTGCCCCGACATCTATCGCGGTCGACATCGACACCGTCACCGTCGATCTCGCCGGTGCTGCTCCCCGAGCCCGGACAAACCCGCGCCCTCGTCGATCTGATCTCCCTCATCGCCGGACCACACCGGCACGTGACCGTCCGGTTCCCAAGTCAGAAGACTTAGACCCCAGCGCAGCCGCGCCCTAAGCGGGTGGGCTCCCGCTGACCACTAGGACGGGTCGATGTGTGCCGCGCACGACGCCTGCCGCGACAGACGGTTCGAGCAGTCTGCCGATTACACCTCGATCGTGCGATCCAACCACGACGACGTCCACGTTGTGAGCGTCCGCGGCATCACAAATGCTGCTCGCCGGGTCACCCAGGTCGGTGATGACCTCTGCGTCCGCGAGCCCGACCTGGTCGGCCAAGGCCGCGGCGTGGAGTTCTGCTTGATCGCTGAGGTACGCGGCATCGTGTGGCATCGGTGCGACCGCGCCGAAGTCGGTGGGGTATAGCGACGTGTTCGGGGTCCGGGCGACGTTGATCACCAAGAACTCAGCGCCGGAGGTCCCGAACAACCGCACCGCTTCACGCGCCGCCCGAGCCGACACCGCCGATTCGTCGAGAGCGACAAGTATCCTCATGCGCCCAACGTATCGGTAACGACGACGCCAGTACCGCGACGTGCCCGCGCCTGATCTGTTCCCGTATCCCTTTGGGGGGCTCACGGCGGCTTCAACTTCACGCCGATTCTTCGCTCGGTCGCGCGGGAGCAGGCGTGTATCGGTTGGGTAGTTGCGAAGGCCTACGTTGAGCATGCATGCCTGACGCCACAACCGTTGGACCCGTCAAAACACTCGTGATCGATATCGGCGGCTCCGGTCTGAAGGCGACTGTGCTCGATGCACAAGGTGAGCCCGTTCACGAGCGCGTTAGGGTCGATACGACCTACCCCTGCCCGCCCGAGAAACTGGTGGCCGATCTCGTTCGACTTGTCGACGCGCTGCCCCCGTATCAGCGGGTCTCGGCCGGATTCCCCGGCGTCGTGCGGGAAGGACTGGTGTTGACCGCACCCCATTTCGTGACTCTCCACGGCCCCGGGAGCACCGTGGACGACTCCCTGGTGAAGAGTTGGGAGCGTTTCGACTTGCGCGGCGCGCTTAGCGCCGCGCTCGGCGTTCCCGCCCGTGTCGCTAATGATGCCGATGTCCAAGGTGCCGGGGTCGTCACGGGCAGAGGTCTGGAACTGGTGCTTACGCTTGGAACGGGACTGGGGTCCTGCGTGTTCCGCGACGGCGCCCTGGCCTTGCACCTTGAACTGGCGCATCATCCCGCCATCAAGCGCGGAACATACAACGACTACGTCGGCGACCGCGCTCGCAAGAAGCTTGGCGTGAAGCACTGGAACCGGCGCGTCGTGAAGACGCTGATCGCGGTTGACGCGTTGATTTTCCCCGACGCGATCTTGGTCGGCGGAGGGAACGCGCGGCGAGTCGACGTGGCGAAGCTGCAAAAGAGGCGACCGGACCTCGCCGGCAAGGTGACACTGGTCGGCAACGCCGGCGGACTGCTGGGTGGCATCCGGTTATGGGAGCTTCAAGGCCTCGATTGATCAGGCCGTCACGTAGCGAACGAGATGACCGTCTTCACGTCGTGGGCACTCGGTGCAAGCGCGGCTGCGAACGAATCGAGCGGAACGCGACGCGTGATCAGCGCGGCGAGCCACTGCGGATCGGCGGCGTGGAGCGCGTCGGCGGCGGTCAGGTAGTGCCGCCGGTTGGCGTTGACCGAGCCGAACACAACGGCATTGCCGAGCACCATGTCACGGTTGACGCCACCGGCGTCGAAGGGCAGCGCCCGCCCACCGCTGGAGACCCCGGTCAGGCAGACGATCGAGTCCGGCCCGGTATTGGAAAGCACGTCGAGGACGACCTTGGGAACCCCGGTGCATTCGATCACGACGTCGGCGCGCGCCGCGAGCCCGGCGACCGGTTCCGCGTGATACGTCGCGCCCAGCGCAGCTACAAGACCGGGTTTCGGGCCGTCGGTGGCGACGTCCACGACGTCGACGTCATGTCCTTTCGCGGCGCCCAGCATCGCCGCGAGCAAACCGATCGGCCCCGCGCCCGTGATGAGCACCGACCGGGGCGACCAGGCCGCGGAGCGTGCGCCGATTCGCTCAATGTGATCCCACGCCTTGGCCACAACGCTGGTCGGCTCCACCAGCACGCCGAGCGCGCCTAGTGCGGCGTCGACGGGGACGGCGAATTCGGGTTCGATTCGGTAGCGGTCCGACGCATATCCGTGACGGCCGGTGATGCCGCGCTCGGTGAACTGTCCGTTACGACACATGTCCCACTCACCGACTGCGCAGTTCGGACACGGCACCGGGTCTGGGCGTCGAACGATGCCCACAACGAGATCGCCCACGTCGAAGCCAGCACCTTGGGGCACTTCGAGTACACGGCCGAGTGACTCGTGACCGATGACAAGGCGATCACTGCCCGCCGGCGCCGAGCCGTACTTGCCGGCACAGATCTCGCGGTCGGTGCCGCACACACCGATCGCAAGCGTCTCGACGAGCATCGCGCCATCAGACGTCGGTGGTTCGTCGACATCGGTCACCGACACAGAACCGGCATGGCCGGGCAGCACCGTCAGAGCGCGCACGTCACGCGCTCGCTTCGGGTTGGGCGCGCCGCTGCGTGGGCCCGCGGTGACGATCGAGGGTGGTGGCCGTGTTGATGATGGCGGTGTGGGAGAACGCTTGGGGGAAGTTGCCCAGCAGTCGCCCGCTCACGGGGTCGTACTCTTCGGCCAGCAGTCCCACGTCGTTGCGGAGCGCCAGCAGCCGCTGGAACATTTCCGTCGCCTCATCGACGCGGCCGATCAGGGCGAGCGCGTTGGCGAGCCAGAACGTGCAAAGCAGGAAGGCTCCTTCTCCGCTGGGCAGACCGTCGACCGCGGGATCGGTTCGGTAACGGACCACGAAACCGTCGGCGCTCAGCTCGCGTTGGATCGCCTCGATGGTGTTCACCACGCGATCGTCGGTGGCGGGCAGGAAGCCGACAAGTGGAACCAGCAAAAGGCTCGCGTCGAGCGCCGTCGCTCCGTAGGTCTGCACGAAGACTCCGCGTTCGTCGACTCCGTGCTTCAGCACGTCACGATGAATCTCGTTGCGCAACGCGCGCCACCGCTCGACAGGCCCATCGAGGTGAAACCGTTTCGCGGTGCGAACGATCCGGTCAGCGGCTACCCAGGCCATGACCTTGGAGTGCGTGAAGTGTCGCCGTGACCCGCGCACCTCCCAGATGCCTTCGTCGGGCTGTTGCCATGCGCCCTCAAGGAAGTCGAGCAGAACCTTTTGCAGCTGCCAAGCGTCGTCGTCGAATTCCAGGCCGTCGGCGGCAGCCTGGTGGAGTGCGTCGATGACTTCGCCGTGCACGTCGAGCTGAAACTGGCCTGACGCTGCGTTGCCGACCCGGACCGGTGTCGAACCGGCATAGCCCGACAGCCATGGCAGCTCGCGCTCATCAAGCCAGCGTTCCCCGGCCAGGCCGTACATGATCTGCAGGTCAGCCGGGTCTCCGGCCACAGCCCGCAACAACCAGTCCCGCCACGACTTGGCCTCGCTGGTGTGGCCCGCTTCCATCAGCGCCATCAGCGTGAAAGTGGCGTCGCGCAGCCAGCAATAGCGGTAGTCCCAGTTGCGCACCCCGCCGATCGTTTCGGGCAGCGACGTGGTGGGCGCCGCGCACACCGCGCCGGTCGCGACGTACGTGAGCCCCTTCAACACGGTGAGCGACGACCGCACGTCATCGGACCATCGACCGTGATACGTGCACTGTGACGACCATTCCTGCCACCACTGCTGCGTCGTGTCGATCGCGGCGGCCGCGTCGATTACGTCATGCGTCGGTTCGTGGGACCGATGCCAGGTGAGCACGAACGGCACCTGTTCTCCGACGCCCACACTGAACTCACCGCTCGTGCGGCGATCTCCGCCCTCACCGTCGCCGCGCAACTCAACCGGAGTCGTGAGCCGCAACGCGTCAGGTCCGGCGACCGCCACCCAGTCGCCGTCGATCATGCGGACCCACGGCACCGTTTTGCCGTACCCGAACCGGACGATCAATTCGACGTGCATAGCGACGCGCCCGCGTCGGCCCTCGACGAGGCGCACCACGTCGAGCTGGTCGCCGCGCAACGGCATGCAGTCGATGACCGCGACCTCGCCATCGTCGCAGTCGTACACCGTCTCGAGTACGAGCGAGTCTCCCCGGTACGCGCGGCGAACCGAACGCGGCGGATTGGCCGGCGCCAGCAGCCACCGGCCGTCTCGGGGCTCACCGACGAGAGCAGCGAAGCAGGCGGCCGAATCGAAGCGGGGAAAGGCGAGCCAATCGATTGAGCCGTCTCGGCTGACCAGCGCGGCCGACGCCATGTCCGACAAAAACGCGTAGTCCTCGATAGGCGACGACATCGCTGCTTGCCAAAAACTAGGTCGCGCCCAGGGAGGCCTGGTCGAGGCGGGCTGCGACCCGCGGCCAGTCGACTATGGCCCATATGGCCTCGAAAAATGACCGCTTGTCGTTCTCATACTGCAGGTAGTAGGCGTGCTCCCACGCATCGATCGGCAGGATCGGCACGGTGCCTTGGCCGTGGTTGCCCTGATGATCGTAGGCCTGTTCGATCACAATTCGCTGACTGGTCGGCTCCCACGACGCCAATGCCCAACCGGATCCTTGGATGGTGCTGGCCGCTTCGATCATGTGCTCCCGGAACGGGGAAAAGCCGCCAAAGTCGGCGTCGAGCTGCTCGGCGATCCAGCCCGTCGGCTCGCCGCCGCCGCCGGGCGACAGACAGTCCCAGAACAACGAGTGGAGTACGTGACCCGACAGATTGAACGCCAAGTTCTTCTCGAGCATCGACAGCGTGCTGAAGTCACCGCTGCCTCGCGCCCCACGTAGGGCTTCGAGGGCGCGATTCGCTCCGGCTACATAGGCCGCGTGGTGCTTGGAATGGTGCAACTCCATAATGCGTGCCGAGATCTGCGGCTCGAGCGCGTTGTAGTCGTAACGAAGATCGGGCAGGTGGTAGACGGCTTCGGTTTCGTTGGCGTTCGAGGTGGTCATGTTCAGCCGTCCCTGGTTCTCTTGTCGGATTGTTCGACACACTCGGAACGCAGGGTCTGGGCGGGAATGCACATGGAACGCTAGTCGTGGCCTCGACCTGGTGTCGCCGGGACGCGGACCAGACGCAGGATGTCTATCGTCGGATCGGGCTCGCCGGGCGGAATCGCGAGATGGCCCGAGCCGTGGCTCCGGTGTTCGTGCGCGCGATGATGGCCGTCGCGTCAGCATCACCCGCCGCCCGTCACGCCAGGGCCGAGATCGCAGCGGTGATGCGTTCGTGCGCGGGAGGGCCTCCTGCGTTTCGATCTTGGCCACCAGCATCGGCCCGTCCGCACCGACGGGTCGACCATCTGGCTGTCCGCGACAACGGGACGTATCTCGAGACCTGATTCCCAGGTTGCCCGGTGCGATCGTCGCCGCCTGGTCGCGGTCGGCGCGCGCTGTCACCGCGTTATCAGGGCCGCCAACAGGACCGCTAGGACACCGACAACCATCGCGGCAACACCCGCGAGCAAGAGCGCGTGGCTCGTTGCTGCTCGCCTTCGGTCGCGCCCGAACAGTCCCGAGAGTTCGAAGGGCATCCGAAGCCCGACACGGCCTTCGTTCACGAGGACCGCGAGCGCGCCAAGGGCCGCAATGACGGCACCGTCACCGAGGATCATCCATCCGGCATGAGACATCGTGGTCATCCAGCAGACCACATCGCGCCGACCGTTGCTAGCAGGCGCGGCGAGTTTCCGTCGCCAGAGTCGAGGGTTGGGCGCCTAGCACTGCGACGATACTTTGGATGATGCGAATGCGATCCGTCAACCACCGCCGCCAAGATCCCCTCGCGCTGGAAGGAACCTCGCAATGACGCACCGCGTCGCCTCGCTGACTGCGTTGGAGATCCTCGACTCCCGCGGGCTTCCTACCGAGTCGGTGCAACTGTCGTTGGCCGACGGGTCGACGGGCACAGCCGGCGTGCCCTCGGGCGCGTCGACGGCCACCCGCGAGGCGGTCGAGCTGCGTGACGGCGACCAGACGCGCTATGGCGGCGCCGGCGTGAGCGGCGCGGTTGCCAACGTAAACGGCGAGATCGCCGACGCGCTCGTCGGCCAGGTCATCGAAAATCTCGCCGCCCTCGACGCGCTGCTCGTCGACCTCGACGGGACCGATGCTAAGGGCCGCCTCGGCGCGAATGCGATCGTGGGCGTGTCGATGGCCGCGGCGCGAGCGTTCGCGGGCGCCGCCGGCCAACCCCGCTATCGGCACCTGGCTCCGGCGGGCGTCGAGCCGCGGCTCCCGGTGCCGTGCTTCAACGTCATAAACGGCGGCCGACACGCCGCCAACCGCCTTCAGCCGCAGGAGTTCATGGTGTGCCCGCTCGGCGCGCCGACCTTCGCCGAAGCGCTACGCGTCGGCGCCGAGGTGTATGCCGCCCTGCGCGGTCGCCTACAGGCGGCGGGAACGGCAGTCGGTCTCGGCGATGAGGGCGGTTTCGCCCCCGAGCTGTCCACCGCGGAGGAAGCGCTCGGCATGTTGGTCGGCGCCATCGCCGACGCCGGCTACTCGGCCCGCCGCGACGGCGTGGCCATCGCGCTGGATCCCGCCGCGAGCGAGTTCAGGGGCGCCGACGGCCGCTACGCCCTCGTCAGCGCAGGGGCGACCATGTCGTCGGCTGAACTGGTGGAACGCTGGGCCGAGCTGACCGCGCGCTATCCGATCTGGTCACTGGAGGACGGTCTCGGCGAGGACGACACCGACGGCTGGAAGCTGCTCACCGAACGGTGATGGTGGCCGCCGGCTTCCGGAACTACGGCCTTGACGCCCAAAGCCGCGCAAGTGGTGCGCGGCTTCTTCGACGCCGCCGAACGCTTCAGCGGACTCCGACTGCCCGAACTCTTCGCGGGCCTTGAGCGAGACCGCGGCGCGTTCCCAGTTCAGTACCAAGGCGCCAACGTGCCCCAGGCATGGGCGTCGGGGGCAGTGGTACAACTCGTCGCTGCTCTGCTCGGCCTTGACGCCGACGCTGACGCCCGCCAACTCGCGGTAAGGCCAGCTTTACCGGACTGGCTGCCAGAAATCAGCGTCAAGGGTCTCTCGGTCGGTGAAGCCACGGTCGACCTGCGAGGGAGCCGTTCAACCGATGGCGAGCATCACCTCGACGTTGTGCCAGTCACTGGCGACCTTGAGGTATACCTCGATCAACCATCGATGTTGAGGTGATGCAGCCGCCGGTATGGTGCAAACGCGACTCGCGCAGCCCCTCGCGTGACGCACAAGTAGCTCGAGAGGATGTTGCTGCATGGACACAATCGTGGTTGGTTACAACGACAGCCCCGCGGCGCGCGCCGCGCTCGCCTGGGCCGCAAACGAGGCGCGCCATCGAAACGCCCGGGTACTCGTCGTGTACGTCGTGTCGTCGATCGGCGAGTGGACCCTGGCCGCCATACAAGTCAACACCGATCCGCTTCGAGCGGCGCTTGAGCAACACCTAGCCGGAAAGTGGACAGCACCGCTGCGCGACCAAGGCATCGACTACGACACCACAGTGGTCGAAGGCTCGGTTGGCAAAGCGATCAGGGCGGCCGCGGTGCAAGCCGATGCGTCGATGATCGTCGTCGGGATGACGCACCGAGGCGCCCTCGCGGAATGGATGTCCGACGACCCCGAGCCCGACCTTGCCCGCCACGCCGCGCGCCCATTCGTAGCCGTCCCCGCCGGTTGGCACGAGAAGGTGGACTGACGTAACGCGAACGTCGTCACGTCGCCGTCTGTATTCGAAGCGACGCCTCGGTCCGCGGCTGCTGCGATCGGTACGCCACGCGACTGACCGGCGCCGGCCCTTTACTTTTCAAGAGCCACGATTCATCGTCTCGTGATGTCCGCCGGGAACGTCGCTTCGACAAGTGTCCCGACGAAGCGCTCGACTGCCATGCGATTCCCGGCGGCGAGCGAGCGTAAAACGACCCACGTTTCCTTCTCGACGGCGAGGCGGGCGAACAGCCTGATCTCGGAATTTCCAACAGCCGCTGGCCGGTCGCGCATGCGAGGGCGAACGACCTCTGCGGCTACCACTTCACCAACGATCACGCCAACGGTCGTGTTTCGGCACAACGCCGCGGCCTTGGCACGCCGCCATGCCTCGATGTCTACGACTACGTGCGTCGGTTGTTGCGCGGCTCGGAAGTTGTCGCGACGCCGCCAGAAGGTGCCTTGGACGCGGTCAAGCCGGTCCCGTTCCCGCGTTTCGATCTGTAGACGCAGCAGATCGGCCGCGTACGCGGAGCGCCACTCGTCGTCGAGGACACGCAGGAGCTGGCGGACCAGTCGCACCCGATCCCGGCGGAATGTCAGGCCTCGCGCGGCGGCCTGCGCCCAATCGAGAACTGCCTGCGGGTCCAACTCGTGGAGGGGTGGACCATCGGGTATCAGCAGCGCCTCGTCGAGGGCGATCATCAACTCAGCCGCGGGGGGCAGCGAAGCCATGGTTGACGCGCGCGACGTGTTTCCGCCGTTGCCGCTTTGCGGTAACGGCAAGTCTGTGTCGTGCTTCAAGGGGTTGCTGTGTTCTTGACGCGGGTCGACTGGTTCGGTCATCGATGTCACCTCGTGGTCGTGGCGGAAACCTTCCGCGGCATCTACGTACATTCCGCGACCGAAAAGCGCGAGGCGAGCGCGATAATGCACTCAGCTCGGAGCCGGCGACATCGGTTCTCTCCTTGATCGTCTGATCGTTGGAGAACTGTGTGAAGACCTCCGAAAACACCGAGGGCCTGCTCAGACTGGCTCGTCAAGCCGACGAGCGTGCCAACGAGTTGAAGCGTCAGGCAAGGTCGTACGTCCTTGAGGCGCACGCGTGTGGTGCGAGCTGGTCCGACATCGGCGCGGCCTTCGGGATCACGCGCCAGGCCGCTCACGAGCGCTTCCACGGCGTCAACCGTCGTACCAGGCGTGTTGTGCGACACAGCGCCCAGACGCTGAGACTCGGGAAGGAAACTCCGATCGATGACTCACAACGCTGAGGTTTTCGCTGAGGGTCGCCGTTCACGCTCGCCGCATGTCACGATCGAAAGCAGTGCCGAGCCGACGGTGCCGCGTGCGCTCACCGGCAGCGACGGACTTCCGTCTCCTTCCCGCACACTTCGTCACGATGGACGACGAACAGCGCCAGGCCGCCGTCGCAGCGCTTGCCAACTTGCTGAGCGAGAGTTACGAGATCGCGGCAACGGCGGGTGCGAGAGTATGACGGCAAGGGCCACACTCGACGTCACCAGCAGCAGCGCCGACGAGGCAGCCCGAGCCAGTTGAAGGTTCGCCCGACGGCGGAAAGGCATCAAAAATGAGCCGATCGAAGCCTGAAGACAAGAAGCAGACCGGAGCCGCGCTCGGCAAGGGGAACGCGCCGTCGTCGGTGCGCGTCGCGATCTACCTCCGCATCTCGACCGACGAGGAACACCAGCCGTTCTCACTGGACGCGCAGCGCCACCGGCTTCTGGGGTTCATCCCGACGCAGCCCGGTTGGGTTCACGTCGAGACCTACGAAGATCAGATGAGCGGCGCCAAGGCGGAACGCCCCGACCTGAGCCGCGCCATGCGCGACGCCCGCGTCGGACGATTCGACGTGTTGCTCGTCTACCGGGTCGACCGCTTCGCCCGGTCGTTGAAGGTCTTGGTCCAGCTGCTCGAGGAGCTGGAAGAGGCCGGCGTCGCGTTCCGCTCCGCCACCGAGCCCATCGACACGTCATCGGCCACCGGGCGAATGCTCGTGCAGCTGCTCGGTGTCTTCGCCGAGTTCGAGCGGGCCACGATCATCGATCGTGTCATCAACGGCATGGAACGCAAGGCGGCGACCGGCGCATGGCTGGGCGGAAAACTCCCGCACGGCCTGACGACCGATTCCGAGAAGCGGCTCGCGATCGAGCCGTCGGAGTTTCCGATCGTGCAACGGATCTTCGAGCGCTACACCGACGGCCGGCTCGGAGCGGTGACGCTGGCCGCAGAGCTGAACGCCGACGGGCATCGGACGCGCTGGGGCAAACCGTGGAGCGCCAAGGTCATCCTCGACATGATCCGGAACCGCTCGTACCTGGGCGAGATCTACTTCCGCGGTACCTGGTACAAGAGTGCCGATCATCCGTTCATCGAGCCCGCGCTCTTCGACCGGGCCCAGCAACTCATCGATGAGCGCGGCGAAGGATACGAAAAGCGCTTCACCGATCGACCCTCGGACTACGCGCTCACCGGTCTCATGGTGTGCGACCGTTGCAAAGGGAAATACGTCGGCGCCTCGGCGACAGGCAAACGACATCGCTACCGCTACTACATCTGCTCCACCCGACAGCGCTACGGACTCACCGGATGCGACGCCGAACGCATCCGCGCCGACGAACTCGAAACCGCCGTCTTCGCCGCCCTCGTGCAGCTCTACGCGGCCCCAGACCTCCTCGCCGACGCCACGACAGCCCACCGCAAAGACGCAGCCGCGAGGACACGCCAAAACCAGAAAGAGCTGACCGCCCTCGACGCCGAACTGCGCAAGACAGAAGCAGCCACCCAGCGCTACATGCTCGCCTTCGAAAACGGGACAGTCACCGAAGACATGTTCGGAGACCGCGTCCATGAGCTTGGCGCCACTGCGAGGACACTCCGCGCTCACCGAGCCGAGCTTCACGCCGCCGTCGACCCTGCCAACACTGGGATCCCGACGCTGGCGGAGATTGACGTCGTGCGACAACAATTGGCGACCGCGGCAGAACACGCGTCGGCCCCCGTCCGAAAAGCGCTCGCTCACGCATTCGTCCACGAGCTACGTGTGGAAGCACGGAACCGCGTTCGGCCCACCTACAAACTGTGCCGCGGCTTGCCGGCGACGAACACCGACCCTGCCGGCCGCGGTGTTCGCACAATGAAACCTGTGGCAGCCCCAACGGGATTCGAACCCGTGCCGCCACCTTGAGAGGGTGGTGTCCTAGGCCGCTAGACGATGGGGCCGAGCGGAGGACCGAAGCTACCAGTCGCACTCCGCCGGGCCGCTAGGGCACCGCGGTCCATTCCTCGCTGCGACGCCACAGCTCAGCGGCGAGTTCGGGCGTGGCGACCTTGCTCGGCGCCTTCTGCTTGCAGCCGTCGTAGTAGAGCCCCGTCTCGTCGGCCAGCTCCGGCGCCGAGGCGCACCACAGCGTGGTCTTGGCCCCTTCCTCGGTCGACTTCATGAACAGCTTGAGGATCGACGCCAGCGGCCCGGGGAGCCGCCGCTGCCAGATGTCGGACGCGATCGCGCCCGGGTGCAGCGAGTAGGTGGTGACCCCGGTCCCCTCCAGCCGCCGGGCCAGCTCCTGGGCGTGGCGGACGTTGGCCAGCTTGGACACGCCGTACTCCCCCATCGCCGTCAGGCCCTTGGTCGGCTCCCGCACCGCGTCCCAGTCGATCCCGCGGGCCTGGTAGTGCCCAATGCTCGACACGCTGACGATGCGGGCCGGCGCGCTGGCCTTGAGCTTGTCGAGCAGGAGGTTGGTTAGCAGGAAGTGGCCCAGGTGGTTCGTGCCGAAGGCCAGCTCGAAGCCGTCGACGGTGATGCCCTGCTGACCGCCCACGCCGGCGTTGTTGACGAGGACGTGCAGCGGAACGTCCTCGGCCAGGAACTGCGCGGCGCAGGCGCGTACCGAGGCCAGGCTGGTGAGGTCCAGCGGCAGGAAGTGCACGTCGGTGTTGCCGGTGGCGGCGGCGATCTCCTCGATGACGGGGCGGGTCTTGGCCTCGTTGCGGCACGCCAGATAGAGCCGGTGGCCGTCGTCGGCCAGCGCTTCGGCGGTGGCCTTGCCGATGCCGGTATTGGCCCCGGTGATCAGAATCGTCTTCTGCATGGCTTGCTCCTATGTCAAGTGGGCGCCTCAACGCAAGCCGCGCTGCGCCAACCGCTGAGGTGGTAGGCACGCGACGTGCGCGTTGACCGTCGTTGGCTGATCCCTGCCGTCGCCATCGCCGTGGTGGCCGCCGGCGTCGCGCTGGCGGTCGCGCTCACCGCTGGCGACGGGGATGACGCAGCTCGCCTCACTGCGGCCTCCAGCACCATTGCCAGCACGTCCTCGACGTCGACCACGCTCCCGTCGGTTGCAACGTCATCGACGCTGCCGCCGCATATGGCCGCTGCGTCGGCCGCTCCGTCGCCCGCTGCATCGGCCGCTGCATCGGCCAGAACACCGGCTCGAGTCCGGGCGTCCTCGACGACGGCGGCCGTCGCGTCACCAAAGCCCTGCCCGCAGCCGGCGTCAGGCTCCGACTTCGACGGCTTCGGGTCGACGGAGATCGTCGTCACGAACGCCGACGGCACGCACCGCAGATGCGTGCTCACCGCCGACACGCCCTCACAGCAGCAGCAAGGGCTCATGCGTCAGGACGACCTCGATGGTTACGACGGAATGATCTTTCGATTCGACGACGAGCAGGAGCGGTCGTTCTGGATGCGCAACACCCGGATCCCGTTGTCGATCGCCTTCTTCAGCGCGGGCGGCGGCTTCGTGTCGGCCAGCGACATGGAACCCTGCGGCGACAGCCCCCAGTGCCCGAACTACTCCTCTCGCGGCCCGGCCAAGTACGCCCTCGAGGTGCTGCAAGGGCGACTGCCATCGGCCGGCGCCACGCCGGGATCGCGGCTCGCCGCATAGAGGGCGAGCACGCGGCGGAGGACGATCTATACCGCCTGTGGAGTCGGACCGTCGACCGCTCGCGACGCGGCGTGACGCGTCTACTCGAGACGGGAACGCTCGACCAGGGTGAGGCCGTCGACGGGCTCGTGGGCGAGGCCGCCCCCACGACGCCGCTCAGTGGCTGACTCGCTCGACCAAAAGATCGGTGATCAATCGGGCAACCAGGGCTGCACGCTCCGCCATGCGGGAAACCTCGAGGTACTCGCCTTCGGCGTGCGCGTTCGCACCGACGGCGCCGAGGCCGTCGAGGGTGGGCACGCCGGCGCCGGCGGTGAAGTTGCCGTCGGAGCCACCACCGACCGCAATGCCACCGGGTGGCGTCAGCCCCAGGCGGGCGGCAACGAACTGGGCCCGGGCGAGAAGGGCAACAGACGCCGACGACGGCATGGGCGGCCGATTCGGACCACCACGAATGTCGACCGATACGCCGTCGACCGAAGGCGAGCTCGCCTTCATCTCGGCGTCGACCCGCCGCTGCTCCTCGACGGAGAATGCTCGCACGTCGACATGAAGCCGAGCGAAGGCCGGAACTGTGTTCGTCGTCGCGCCAGCGGCGGCGACGGTTGGGGTGACGGTGGTGCCGGCTGTGGGTTCGCCGAGGCCGGCGATGCGAAGGACCTGGTGGGCTAGCTCGATCGTGGCGTTTGCACCGCGCTCGGGTTCGAGGCCGGCATGGGCGGCCCGGCCGGTGATCTCGACGTCGTACATCGACACACCTTTGCGGGCCGTCTTGAGGTCGTCGCCGACAGCCGGTTCGAGGATCAGTGCCGCCTGCTTGCCGGCCACCTCGTCGATGATCAGCTGGCGTGACGACGGCGAACCGATCTCCTCGTCCGCCGTGATGAGCACGGTCACGCCGTCGAGGGAATCGAGGGCGGTCAGGCCGTAGAGAAGCTGGACGATCCCGCCCTTCATGTCGAATGCGCCAGGTCCGGTAGCCCGGCCATCGGAGACGGAGAACGGCCAACGCTCAATGGTGCCGACCGGCCAGACCGTGTCGAGATGGCCGACCAAGAGCACGCCACCGGCCTGCTCGCCGAAGCACCAGCGGAGGTGCGTGGTGCCGTCCACGACGATCATCTCGGCCGGCTCACCAAGCAGTTGCTTGCCCGCGTCCTGGACCAGGTCGGCGCACCGGGACGTGCCGTCGCGGTCGGCGGACGGTGACTCGACGGCCACAAGGTCGGCGAGCAGGTCAACCATTGCCTCGGTGCGCGAACGAAGCCGATCGACGAGTGTTGCGTCGAGTTCGTCCCGCCTCATGTGAGCGTCTCAGTCCATGTCGTGCGGGCTTTGAGGATCTCAGCGATCGGCGTCACGCCGATGCCGGTTCCGTCAGGCACGCGGAGGCGTCCGTCGTGGAGCACAAACGGCTCAGTGATGTCCTCCTCGAAGTAGCGGTCACTGGCCGACGTGTCGCCCGGAAGGACGAAGCCGGGCAGCGCGGCGAGGGCAACGTTCGCGGCTCGGCCGATGCCGGTCTCGAGCATGCCGCCACACCAGACCGGCACGCCGTTGGCCGTGCACACGTCGTGCACTCGGCGGGCCTCGAGGTAGCCGCCGACGCGGCCCGGTTTGATGTTGATGACCGCACACGCGCCGATTGCGATGGCCGCCGCCGCGTCGCGAGCTGACTCAATCGACTCGTCGAGGCAGACGGGCGTCGTGATCTGCTTGGCGAGTTGTGCGTGGCCCCGAACGTCGTCCTCCGGCAACGGCTGCTCGATGAGGAGGAGGTCGAACGGGTCGAGCTTGGCAAGGTGGGGGGCGTCGGCCAGCGTGTACGCGGTGTTGGCATCGACTTGGAGCAAGAGTTCGTCGCCGAAACGCTCCCGCACGGCCCGCACCGGCGCGACGTCCCACCCCGGTTCGATCTTGAGTTTGATGCGCATGTATCCCTGGTCGAGGTAGGTGGTTACCGCGTCGAGCAGTTCGGGGATCGATCCCATGATCCCCACCGATACTCCGGAGTCGACTTCGGCTCGAACGGCTCCCAGATAAGCCGAGAGCGGTGTGCTCGTCGCCCGCAGCTCGGCATCGAGAACGGCCGTCTCGAGCGCGGCCTTGGCCATCGGGTGGCCTTTGACCGGAGCGAGGACGTTGGCGACCAAGGCGGCCGTCAGATCACCAGTGGCCAGGAGGCGGGGGGCGAGGTGGTGGACGATGACGTGCTGGGCCATGTCGACGTACTCGCTCGAATAAAGCGGCTCGGACATGGCGACGCACTCACCCCATCCTTCGCTGTCGGGTGAGACGGCGCGCACGAGAAGAACGTCGCGGGCGGTCTCGGTGCCGAACGACGTGCGGAACGGCGCGATCAGGGGGATCCCGATCCGTCGAAGCTCGAGGGCTTCAAGCTTCACGTCCTTCCTTCCTTTCTTCGCTCGAGCTCATACCACCCGGTCTTCGTCATGTTCGTGGCCACGTACCCGTCTTCCACTGCTCGGCCGAACGTGCTGCGCAATGCCCTCCGCCAGTCGAGGGCCAAGGCCGAGTCGACGCGCCGCAGCTCGACGATGTCAGGAGGCACCCACGCGGCCAATCGCCGCCCATGCCCCTCGCACACCTCAGGGCGGCCATCGCCCCGATCGCGCAGGACGATGTCGCCCGTTGGATCGGCCGTGTTGGACGGGCCGGCTACCCGGGTGGCCGCTCGCACAGCGGCGGATGACAACAGCGCCCACTCGACGACGGCTCGATCGCTTTCGTCTCCGGCGTTGACGGTGTCTTCCATGTGTCCGTAGAAGTTCGGATGGAACGCCGTGACCTCAGCGCCGAGCCTGGCCAAGTTGAACGACGCGTTGCGTCGCACCAGCGGGTCGAACGTCCACACCACGAGGTCGAGGCCGCGCCGGAGACTCCACGCCCGCTGGTGCTGCTTCAGCGCGAAACCGATGCGGCGGTTCTGTACGTCGCGGGCCACCCCTGAGATGTGCGAATGCAGATGGGTGTCGCCCTCGTGCATCCCGAGAAACCCGACCGACATCCCGACCAAGCGCGTGCCCAGATAGGCGCCGGCGACGTAGTTGCCGCTGTGGGCCATGGCCCGAAGCACATCCTTCGACACGACCGCTCCCTCGTCATCAGCCCCCCAGATGGTGGCCAAGAGCGCGGCACCGTCGGTGAGCTGGTCGATCTGGTCGAGGGCAACGATGTCGACGCCCGACTGGCGCGCTGCCTCGATGGCGGCGGCAGCTGCGTCGTCGACCTCTCTGAGCGGTGCGACCGCCGACCTGCTCATGACCGCTCCTTCAATGTGGAGGCACGCCTGATCAGCTCGAGCTGAAAGTGCACCACCAGCCGCTCGATTGGGTCGTCGAGGTTGAGACCCGTCAGCTCGACTAGGCGGTGGACCCGGTAGCGGCACGTGTTGGGATGGATCTCCAGGCGCTCAGCGGCCAATCGCACATCGCCGAACGCGTCGAGGTAGGCGCCCAGCGTGTCGATGTACGCGGTGTGGTGGGCGTCGTCGTGGAGAGCCAACTCCTCGACCTTGCCGGTGCGCACCTGGTCGTCGCCGACGGAGAGGTCGATGAGCCGTTGCAGCACGACGCGGCTGCGCAGCTCGTCGACGTGGGCAACCCCTGGCGGATCGACCATCGCTGCGAGGATCCGCAGCACCTGGTCGGCCTCCCATCTGGACGATTGGAGGTGCGCGAGATCGTTGACCGATGAGCCGATGGCTGCCCGCATGGTGACCCGCAGCGCCTGAGTCACGCGCTCGACGATATCGGCGGCCAGTTCGACGAGATCGCTGGAAGCGGCCGCGGGATGAGCGGCGACGAGCAAGTAGACGGCCCGGCCGACGGCCAGGCATGCGGCAGGCCGGCGGAACGACTGGCAGTAGAGGGAGATCATGTCGACGGCGCGTTCGGCCTGCAACGCCACCAGAGCGTCGCCACCGGACGCGAGCTCGAAGGCGATCACGGCCATCGGCCCGCGACCAAGGTCGAGCGCCTCGGGGAGCAGACCGGGCGCCAGCTGGCCTTCGAGAGCAGCGCGAAGCGCCTCGCCGCGACGCCGGCGTTCCAGACCTTCGCTGGCCGTATGTCGGATCAGATGGAGGGCGGCGATCCTCGCCGCTTCGCGCAGTGCCTCTTCGGCTCTCGCGTCGAACGGACGGTCGCCCTCGATGACCCAGATTGAGCCGAGTGCCTCGCCCCCAACGCGGATGCCGATGGCCAGGCGGGCCCGATACTCATCGTCGGGATATAGGACGTGGACGACCTCGTCGGTGGTCCAGAGGCGGTGGAACACACCGTCCTCCCGCAGCCGAGTCAGCCATCGATCGGGCACCTTACGACCGAGGATCGTCTCCCGGCGTGGTGGGTCGATCGGATCGTCAGCGCTCGAGTAGGCAAGCACGTTGGACTGGCGATCCTCGATGGTCGTCGCGCCGCCCACCATCAGAGCCACCGCGCTGGCGAGCGCGAACAGATCGCCAGGCGGTACGTCACCAGCCGAGTCGAAGTGGCGCCCCGTGGCGGAGCTGGCTGTGCGAAGCAGGGTGAACAGCTGCCCCCATGCCATGTCGTCGGCCACACCGAGCAAGGCGATGCCGAATTCGTTCCCGCAGTCGATGAGCGTCGGGCTGGCCCCGCCGCGCAGCTTGAGGGCCACCGCGACGGCGCCGGCCGCTGCAGCGCGAGCCACCTCGGCGGTTTGACGCTCCCCGTCGACGCCCACGGCAAGAACGATGTCGCCAGGGTCGGCCCGGAGTGCCTCCGACGCGTCGCAGATGACCGGCTGCCCAACAGCCAGATCGAGCCCTTGGGGAGCGACGACCACCTGCATGACGCCGAGGCTGAGATGGTCGAGCACACCTCGGAGGGTCGCCAGCGGCTCCGGTGGCGCGGTTGCCTCGGCCACTGCACGACGTCCGGTCGCCGGACGCGCCACTATCCCACCCGCTTGGTGGCCCGCCCGCCCATGTGCACCCAGCCCGGGTGGCCGTCGGCGTCGAAGTCGAAGAACACGACGGCCAAGCTGATCCCGGCGGCAGCCACGTAGGCCAAGAACGTCGTGTCATCCACGGCGTCGAGCGGCATGGGTGGCGTCGCTGGGGCGCTCTCGGCGATCGCGTCGGTGCCCTTGATGGCAACCTGCAGCTTCCCTTCGACGATCTCGAACGTCATGCGCACGCCGAGCCGCTCGTAGACGCCCTCGAAGCGGGAAAGGTCGATCGACGATTGGTCGGCGGCCGGCACCGGCTTGGCCGGGATGGTGATGCCGGCGAGCTCGGTGAAGATCTCTGCGAACAACTTCTCATAGACGGCCATGCCGCCAGACCCGTTGGTGAGAAGCCCGACGGCCAGCTTCCGGTCGGGTACGAGCCGGAGGTAACCGCCCTGCCCGAGGGTGGCGCCGTCGTGGCCGATGACCGCGTCGCTCCCCCAGTCATAGAGGATCCAGCCCAGTCCCCAGGCTCGACCGAGGGTGTACGGATCTTTGAGCTCGATCTGTTCCTGCTGCATGGCGCGCACGCTGTCATCCGAGAGCACCTGCGTGCCGTCTGTCGCCTTTCCACCGTTGAGGTGGAGCTGGGCGAAGGCCAACAGGTCCCCGATGGGCGCGTTGATCAGCCCGGCCGGCCCGAGCGCCCGCGGCAGCACCCACTGCGGGTACACCGTCGGCTCGTCCGCACCTGGCAACAAGAGATGACCGACAGAGACGCGGTGGAGGATCGCCTCCTCAGGAAGCGTGTTGGATCGCACCGCGCCGATCGGGGTGAGGAGTCGCGTCTTCATCGCCGCGTCGAAGCCGACGCCATCGATCTTCTCGATCAGGCGGCCGGCGAGCACATAGCCGCTGTTGCAATAGGAGAAGAAGGTGCCGGGCGGCGACATCTGGGCCAAGGTCGGGAAGCTGGCCACGTACTTCTCGATGCAGTCGTCGCCGCGACCGAAGTCCTCCATGAGGTCGCCGTCCATGCCGCTGGTGTGGGCGAGGAGGTGGCGGACGGTGATGGTCTTCTGGCTCTCCGCGTCGCTCAACGCCAGCTCAGGCAGGTAGCTGCCGACCGGCTCGTCGAGGTCGACCTTGCCTTCGTCCACCAGCTGCATGACGAGCGTGGCGGTGTAGGTCTTCGTGATCGATCCGATCTGGAACAAGGTGTCGGTTGTCGTCTGGATTCCGGTGTTGACGTTCACGACCCCGGTGGCCAGCTCGAGGGTCTCGTCGCCCAGCACGATGCCGACCGTTGCGCCGGGCACCTTGTGCTCGACGGTGAGCTCGTCGAGCCGCGCTTGGAAGCGGCTCGCGTACGACTGCAAATCTGCCATCTAACGGCTCCTCGTCTTCTTGGTCGTCTTCGTGGTCACAGCTTTCTTGCGCTTTGTCGGGACGCGGGCAACACGGGGCGCCGCACGCCCGATGAACAGATAGCCCGGCCGACCCTTGGCGTCGAAGTCAGAGAAGGCGACCATGGCATCGCCCGTGGGCATCTTCACGACAAACCGCTCCGCGTCGATCGGCCGCAAGTGGAGCCGCTGTGACGGTGCGTCGACGTTGTCGGCCAGCGGTCCCGTCAGCGTCACTGACATCACCAGCTCCTCGTCCTCGACCTCGAGGTCGAACCGCTGCGAGAGCCGTTCGAACCGACCTGCGTAGTGGGCCAGGTCGAGGATCGGCGGTGGGTCAGGCGGTCTTGGCACCTCGGGCATGGTGACGCCGGCCAGTTCGTCGAACAGCCAGCCGCCGAGGTCGCGCCAGAGTCCGGTGCCGGTCGTCGAGTTGGTGAGAAGGCACACCGCGAAACGTCGGTCGGGCAGCACCTGGAGGAACGAAAGCTGGCCATAGGTGCCGCCGCCGTGGCCGATCACCCGTTGCCCGTCCCACTCGGCCATGATCCAGCCCAGCCCGATGTGGGCGTTGGGCGACGGTGAGCCGGGCATGGCCAGCTGCGGCCGCTGCATCGCAGTAACGCTCCGGTCCGATAACACCCGAGTACCGTCCGCGGCCTGCCCGTCGTCGAGGTGCATTCGCACGAACCCGAGCACGTCGCGGGCCGTTGCCGAGGTGCGGCTGCCGGCCGGCGCGCTGGACCTCGACATGATGATCTCGGGGACGACTTGCGGGGTACCGGCCTCGCCCCCGGCGTGGCCGGCCGCGTATCGGAACCCGACCATCTCTTCAAGAAGCACGGTGGTCGATCGCAGACCCAACGGCGTGAGAAGGCTCTCCTTGAGCACCTCGTGGAACGGCCGGGTCGTGACCCGCTCCACGATGTGTCCGGCCACGGTGAAGCCGGTGTTGCAGTACGAGAACCGGTCACCGGGCGGGTGGACCTGGGTGATCGTCGACAGCGACTCGACGTACCGGGCGATGCAGTCGTCGCCCGGCCCGAAGTCCTCGAAGTAGTCGCCTTGCATGCCGCTCGAGTGCGCGAGCAGCTGACGGACGGTGATCTGCTTCGATGCGTCCTTATCGGCGACTGCGAAGTCGTCGATGTAGGAACGCACGGGGCTATCGAGATCGACCCGGCCCGCGTCCACGAGCTGCATGATCAAGGTGGCGGTGTACAGCTTGGTGTTCGACCCGATCTGGAAGAGCGTGTCGGTGTCGACTTCGACGCCGGTGCGCACGTTGGCCACGCCGGTGGCCACGTCGATGATCTGGTCGCCGTCGAGCACGGCCAGCGACGCGCCAGGCACGCGGTGCTGGGCGACCAGCGCCTCGAGGCGCGACCGGATCCCGTCGAGACCCGCCACCAGTTTCGTCATTCCCACCCCTCAGGTCGCGCCCTCGAGCGCCACCAGTGTGGCCGCGCCAGATGGCGGCCGCGTCGTGCGAACGGCCGAAATGGATCAGTCGAAGTTGTCCGGACCAACAAGTGAGGGCGTGTAGGTAGCGCTCTGATCGATGGGCCAGAGGGGGCGCCTGGCCCGAGTGTGGTCGAACACCTCGACCCGGTTGGTGGTGAGGCCGGGGCTGTCGGCGGTGATGATCTCGGCGGCGATGTCCCGGAAACCGGCCCGGAAGTGGTTGCTCGACTTCAGGCCGATGACGTTGGCTCGGGTCACGTCGATGCCGTGGAAGAGGAAGATCTCGGCGTCGATCGTCTGCCATGGCTTCGAGGTGATCACGACATCGATCCCTTCCACCTGCAGCCGACAGGTTGGTCCGAGGTCGAGCTGGTAGCCCCGCATCATCGCTTGGAGCATGAACCGGCCGTCGGTGATCGAACGCACGACTGCGTTGACGGCTATCGGTGCACCGTGGAGGTCGTCGTGCTTCCCGCCCAGCTTGACCTCGATGGTGCGGCCGACCCCGGCGGCGATGGCCGCGGCGACGACCTCGGGGTCGGAGATGAACGCGAAGCAGGAGTTCTCGAGCCGGGCCTCGATCATGGCCCGCAGCAGGTGGGTGCCGTCTCCTGGGCTGCCCCCGCCGGGGTTGTCCGAGGTCTCGTTGATCACGACGGGCCGCGCCGAAGCGGCCGCAGCGCGGCGCACGGCCAGCTCCGGCGTCTCGTGTTCGCAGCGGAAGTCTTCACGGTGCTCCCACATCCAGGCCGCCGCCTCCGTGGCCGCCCCCCGTGCCAGCGCCCGGTCTCCGTTGGCGATGACGATGATGCTGGTCCCGACCTCGGGGATGTCGGTGAACGGGAAGCCGTGCATGAGCGTGCAGTCGATTACGCCGTCGGGCAGTTCGATCTCGGCGCAGACGCGGTTCGCTGCGGCCGCCGGGCTATCGCCGTCGGTCGTTGACGTCGGCAGCAGGATGGGCAGCTGTTCGACGTGCATCACCGGTCGCAACCGACCGGCGTGCACCTCCTCGAGAAGGGTGATGGCTTCGCGGCCACGGTCGTCGAGGTCGGTGTGCGGATAGAGGTGGCAGCCAAGCAGCAGGTCGAACACCTCGGCCATGGCCGGCGTCACGTTTCCATGGAGATCGAGCACCGCCGCCACCGGCACGGCGGCGCCGACCACCTGTCGGATCGCCGCGCCCAGGTCGGCCTCGACGTCATCGACGCCCTCGGCCACGCCTGCACCGTGGAGCTCGAGCGCCACTGCATCGATGGGCATGGCTGCGACCAGCGCTTCGATGAGCGCACCTTTGACCTCGGCATAAGCCTCGGCCGTGATGGTGCCCGAAGGTTCGGCCGCGGCGTAGGCCGTCAGTACCGGCTCGTGGCCGGCGGCCTCGCAACCGGCGAGGATCCCGCCGATGCCGGTGCCCGTCCCGGTGAAGAAGTCGGCGATCCCATCACCGGTGAGTCGAAGGAAACTGTCGATGGCGGTCAAGCCGGTGCTCGCCACGGCGTAGGTGTTGGTCTCGTGGACGATGCCACCCACGGCGATCCTCATCGCCGCAGGCTACGGGCCCGTTGCGCGCGGTTCCCAGGGCCGTCTGACCAAACGTAGGTCCCACATTTGTCGCATCGGCCAAGGAGACGGCGTGCGGGCGTCGGTAGCCTTACGGGACACTCGACTACTGGGGGTCGTCATGGTCCGAAGAGGTCGTTCATCGAACGCCGCAGTCGCGGTCGCCACCGCGCTGGCTCTGATTCTGGCTGCTTGCGGCTCCACCTCGCACAAGCACAGCGCGGCAAAGAAGGGCCTCAACGGGCTCACGGCCGACTCTTCGCCGACATCGTCGACCGACGTCACCCCGGTCACAGACGCCAGCGGGAAGCCAGTTCCGGCCGCGGCGCGGGGCGTCCGCACCTCCGGGTCGGGGGCCAAGACGGGGGCGGCGCCGGCAAAGGGAAATGCGCCGGTGCCTGGCGTGAGCATCGGGGGGACAGCGCACGGCATCAACCTCAAGAACGGCACGATCACGCTCGGAGAGGCATGGGCGGACGCGGCGGCGCAGTCGGCCGCCCTCTCCGCCATCGGCGCCGGCGACCTGGCCCCCGGCGATCCGAAGCTGTTCGAGCAGACAGTCATCAACGACATGAACAAGAACGGCGGAATCCTGGGCCTGAAGGTCCTCCCCGCCTACCACGAGGTCAAGGTGCAGGACGACCCGGCGAGCAGCGAGCAGGCGACCTGCGATGCCTGGACCAAGGACACGCCAGGTGGCGTGTTCGCCGGGTTCGGACCCTCGGCCTACTCGCTGGGCGACTGCCTCGAGCAGCGCGGCGTCGCCCGCCTCAGCGCTGGGTTCGGCCTGTCCGACGAGGCCGAGTACAAGCGCGACCCGCACTTCTACGAAACGGCGCTCAACCTCAACCGCGTCGCCACCGAGTCCGTTGACGGCCTTGCGGTGCAGAACTACTTCGCGCCGTACTTCCCGACCGGCACGAAGATTGGCGTCCTCACCTACGACACGCCGAACTTCAACCGCGCCCTGAACGACTCGCTGCTCCCGGCGCTGGCCCGACGGAAGCTGCCAGCCCCCGAGGTGGTGAAGTTCATCTTCCCGCCGTCGCTGCCCAACTCGGCGACGTTCGGCTCCCAGATGAACAACGCCGTGCTCAAGTTCAGCTCGCAGCACATCGACCACGTGATCATCCTCGAAGCCGGTGGACGCATCCTGCTCGAGTTCACCCAGCGGGCCGAACGCGCGAGCTACCGGCCCCGCTATGGGCTGAACTCCGCCAATGGCGCCACCACGCTGGCCCGCCTGAACGCCCTTCCCAAGGCGCAGCTCCACAACTCGCTGATGGTGGGCTGGATCCCCCAGACCGACCAATCGATAGAGGACTACCCGGACAACACCGGTTCGGCCAGCCGACAACACTGCCTCCAGATCATGAAGGACGCCGGCTACAAGTTCGTTGGCGGGAACGACCGGGTGACTGCTCTCATCTACTGCGAGGTCCACTGGCTATTGAAGGCATCCCTCGAAGCCGGCGGCAAGGCGATCAGTCTCGATAGCTATTTGGCCGGCATCAAGGCGCTGCAAGGGCGATTCGACACGTCGGTCACCTTCGGCGCTGACTTCCGGGCTCACCACGACGGCGTCTCCGCCGGTCGCGACGCCACCTTCGTCGACGGTTGCACGTGCTTCCGGTACACCGGCGGCCAGTTCCCGATCCCGTAACCAATTGACCCCCTTCGGGTTCGAGTTCCCCGCCCCCGTTGTTGTCCTCGGCGTCATCACCGGGATGACCTACGGCCTGCTGGCCGTCGGTCTGATCCTCGTCTATCGGTCGAACCGGGTCATCAACTTCGCCCACGGTGAGATCGGCGCCTTCGGGGCGGTGATGCTGGGTCTGGCGGTGCTCAAGTGGCACGTGCCGTACTGGGTGGCGTTCCCGATAGCCGTTCTCATCTCCGCTGGAGTCGGAGCTTTGGCGGAGGTGGTAGTTGTCAGGCGGCTGCGGCGTGCTCCGGTCGTGATGAGCATCATCGCCACGCTCGGTCTCGGCCTGTTCATCCTCGCATTCGCCACCGCCATCAACAGCTCGGCGCGAGCGGTGAACCTGTACCCGTTACCAGCCGGGTTGCCCACGGTGCGCCTCGGCGCGTTGGTGATCACACCGGCGTACCTCGGCACACTGATCCTGGCCCCGATCGTCGTGATCGGCTTGGCCGCGTTCTTCCGGTTCAGCCGGTTCGGTCTCGCCATCCGCGGTTCGGCCGCCAACCCGGACATGGCCCGCATGTCGGGTATCTCGGCGTCGCGGATGTCGAGCGTGGCCTGGGCCCTCGCCGGCGGGCTGTCCGCGTTCACCGCGATCCTCATTTTGCCGACGGAGGGCTTCGTCTCCAACACATCGCTGGGGCCGAGCCTGTTGCTTCGGGCGCTCACCGCGGCCGTGCTGGCGCGCATGACGAGTTTGCCCGTGGCCTTTGTCGCCGGTGTCGGCGTTGGTGTCATCGAGCAGGAGCTGTTCTGGAACAACAACCAGGGCGGCGTGGTCGAGGGCGTCCTGGTGGGGATCATCCTGGTGGCGTTGCTGCTTCAGCGCCGCCAGCAGGCCCGCAAAGAAGACAAGGGGGCATGGCTGTCGGTGACCCCATGGTCGCCGTTGCCGGAGCGGCTGGCCGACGTGTGGGCCATCCGCAACCTCGGCAGCGTCACCGGCGGCGCACTTTTCCTGGTCGCCATCGGCGCCGGCGCCGTTTCCTCCAACTCGTCGGCCGTGTTCCTCGCCGGGATGTCGGCGTTCACCCTCGTCGGCCTGTCGGTCGGCGTCATCGTCGGGCTCGCCGGGCAGCTGTCGCTGGGCCAGTTCGCCATCGCCGGCGCCGGCGCGACGGCGTCGGCCCTCGTGGCCCGCCAGAGCGGCAACTTCATGCTGGCCTTCCTCGCCGCCGGCCTCGTCGGCGCCGTCGCCTCCGTGGCCGTCGGGCTTCCCGCGTTGCGTATCCGGGGCCTGTTCCTCGCCATCACGACGATCGGCGTCGCCTTGGTGGCGCAGAACTCGTTGTTCGGCCAATCATGGGCGCTCGGCAATGGGCTCGATCCCGGCCGGCCTGTCATCGCTGGGCACGCGCTGGACGGCGGCCGCGCCTACTTCTACTTCTCCCTCTTCGTGGTCGCGTTCGGTTTCTGGTTCACGCGCAACATCTGGCGGAGCGGGCTGGGGCGTCGACTGCGTGCTCTTCGCGACAACGAGGACGGCGCCCGCTCGTTCACCGTCCCAGCCACGGCGGTCAAGCTCCAGGCGTTCGCGCTCGCTGGTTTCCTCGCCGGCGTCGGCGGCGCCGTGTATGGGCACGGTTTGAGTCGCATCTCCCCGAGCACGTTCCCGGTCGAGGCGAGCATCTCGGTCGTTGCCCTGACCTTGATCGGTGGCGTCGGCATCTTGGTCGGACCGCTCATCGGCGCCCTTTACATCATCGGGGTTCCGCACTTCGTCCCCCTCGACAGCGCCGGCCTGGCCGCCAGCTCCCTCGGCTGGCTGGTGCTCATCTTGTACTTTCCCGGCGGGATCGCCCAGCTCATCCGGCCCGTCCGGGACCGGCTCGTCGATCTGCTTGCCCGGCGGGCCGGCGTTGACGTGGACGACGGTGGCGCGCTGGTGGGCTCGGCCCTTGAGTCGGCCGCTGACATCACACTTCAGGCCGCCGTCGTGCAGCGATCTGCGACCGACCCCGAAGCAACGGTGCTCCTCGATGTCCGCTCGGTCTCCAAGCGATTCGGCGGGGTGACGGCCGTCGACGAGGTGTCACTCGATGTGGTGCGCGGGGAGAC
>JACDEA010000002.1:0-6475 GCA_013816725.1 Actinomycetota bacterium | reverse complement strand
CCCCAACGGAGCAGGAAAGACCACGCTCTTCGAGTTGGTCGGGGGCTTCACTCGAGCCGACAGCGGGCGGGTCATGTTCGACGGCCACGACGTGACCGGGCTGGGGCCCGAGGCTCGCGGGCGGCGAGGACTCATCAGATCGTTTCAGGACGCGGCGCTCTTCCCGACTCTCACCGTCGTCGAATGCGTGCAGGTCGCCTTGGAGCGGACGATGCCGACAAGGGCCGCCGCCACCCTCCTGGGCTTGCGGGCCCACGAGCGACGTCGCCTGGAACGAGCGCGGGACCTCGTGCACCTCATGGGTCTCGATGACTACCGCAGCAAAACGGTCGCCGAGCTGTCGACCGGGACTCGGCGCATCGCCGAGCTCGCCTGCCTGGTGGCCCTCGAACCGGTGCTGTTGCTCCTCGACGAGCCCTCGTCGGGCATCGCCCAGCGAGAGACGGAGGCCTTGGCCGGCGTGCTGCTGAGCATCAAGGGCCACCTCGACACGACGCTCGTGATCATCGAGCACGACATGCCGCTGATCATGGGCCTCTCCGACCGCATCGTCGCCATGGACGCAGGCCGGGTCATCGCCGTGGGCACGCCCCAGGAGGTGCAGGCCAATCCGGCCGTCATCGAGTCCTACCTCGGCATCACCGAGGAGCAGAACCCCGTTCGGGTCGGAGTCGGCCCAGGTGAGGATGGTCCTGGACGCCGGCGCTCTCGGGTGGCGAAGCCGACATGAGGTCCCGGGCTTCGTTGCTGATCGTTCTTGCCTCGTCTCTCACACTCAACGGGTGCAACCACCAATTCGCGTTCCGCCAGGATCGACGGATCCACATCGTGGCGCCGGACAACAACGCCACGGTGACGGCACCGGTGATCGTCAGGTGGAGGGCCAGGGACACAAACGGCGAGGCCTTCGCCGTGTTCGTGGACCGGTCGCCGATCCCACCCGGCACCGGTCTCCGGTCGATCGGCCGCTCCGACGACCAGTGCCGTCAGAAGCCGTCATGCCCCGACGCCGCCTACCTGGCCGAGCGCGGGGTCTTCGTCACCACCCAACCAACGCTCGCCCTGCCGGGGCTCGGGGACAAGCGGAAGAACAAGGGAGACAAGGATCAGCACGACGTGACCATCATCTTCGTCGATCAATCGGCCCAGCGAGTGGGTGAGGCGGCGTTCAGCGTCAGCTTCGTCATCGACCATCCGAAGCAATGACGCCCGGAGCCGACGACGTCGACACGGTCGAACAGGCCCAGGCTCGGCTTCGCCAGCAAGCTCGGATAGCTCTTGGTGTCGCCGGTGATCCCGATGAGGTCCGGTCGGCGACGGGGCTGGCCGAGAGGGCCCGCGGCGCCGCACGGTCGCTGGGAGAGCTGAACGGCGCCATTCGCGGATCGGGGGTGGGCTGGTACCCGCTGATCGCCCTCGGCCTGCTCGCGATCGTCGATCAGTTCCAAGGCTTCGCGTTCTTCGTGCTCGGCCCGGAGATCAGTGCTGCGCTCGGCATCTCCAAATCGCAGCTGGCTGCTCTCTCCGCTCTCAAGACCCTCGCCATCACGCTGGCCACCCTGCCGATGGCCGCCTTTGTCCAGCGCCGGGCGCGCCGCGGCGTCGTATCGGTCGTCACCGGGATGGCGTGGAGCGTGATGACTCTGTTCACCGGGTTCGTCTACAGCTCCTGGCACCTGCTCCTCGTCCTCGTCGGCGATGGCGCATCGTCGGGGTCGGTGGCCGCCATCCACACCCCCTTGCTGCTCGACTCGTATCCCCCCGAAGTGCGAGTCCGAGGCTTGGCCTTCTATCAGTCGGCGACGGCGGCGGGGAACATCATCGCCCCGCTCATGGTCGGCCTGCTGTCGGCCGTCCTCCACCTGACCTGGCGCGGTGTCTTCCTCGCCATGGGTATCGCCTGCGTTGCGTCGACGCTGGTGGCGGCCAGGCTTCGTGATCCCGGCTTCGGTCGCTTCGACGTGCAACGAGTTCGTGACGCAGTCCGCAACGACACCGGCTACGACGGCGAAACGGTCGAGGAGAGCGACGTCAACCTTGGGTTCTTCGAGATCGTGCGCCGCGTCCTGTTGATCCCGACGGTTCGCCGCCTCCTCGTCGCGTACGCGGTGCTCGGCATGCTGCTCATACCGCTCAACACCTTCCTGTTCTTCTTCCTGCAGAAGCGGTGGGGGCTCGGTCCCGGCGGCCGCAGCGTCTTCTTCGCCGTGCTGCCTCTGTTCTCGATCACCGGCCTGGTGGCGTATGGCAAGCGGGGCGATCAGCTGTTCCGCAGGGATCCGGCGCTGGTCGTGAAGTTCGCGTCGGTGCTGCTCGGCGTGGGCGTGACCGTGCTCGCCCTGTCGATCTTCTCCCCGTTCTTCGCCGTGTTCGTCGTGATGTTCGGCATCGCCTTCGCCTGCATCGCGGTGCTCACCCCGGCTCTGACAGTCGCCATCTTGTCGATCGTGCCGTCGAGGATGCGAGCCCACACGGCTGCCCTGGCCGGCATCTTCGCGGCTGCCGTCGGCGGCTTCGGGGGCCTTCTCCTGCTGTCGGGCATCGACCGCCGCTTCGGCACGGCCGGGGCGGTCGCCTCGCTAGCTGTGCCAGGAATCGCAGCCGCCGTCATCTTGCGGGGAGCGGCGCGGACCATCAACGCCGATCTCGATCGGATGGTGGACGGCATCGTCGAATCCGAGGAGTTGAACGCGCTACTTGCCGCCGGCGTCAAACTTCCGATGCTGGCGTGCCGCCACATCGACTTTGCCTACGGCTCGCTCCAAGTGCTGTTCGACGTGTCCTTCACTGTCGATGACGGTGAGATGGTCGCCCTCCTCGGAACAAATGGCGCTGGCAAGTCAACCTTGTTGCGCGTCATCTCGGGGCTCGGGCTCCCGTCAAAGGGCAGCGTCCGCTACCGGGGCGGCGACGTCACCTACCTCGACGCCGAACGACGCCACAAGCTCGGGATCGCCCAGATTCCGGGCGGAAGGGCCGTGTTCGGCCCTCTTACAGTGGTCGAGAACATGCGCCTTTACGGCTACGCGCACGGACGCGACCGCGCCGCGGTCGATCGGGGAATCGAGGCCAGTCTCGATGCCTTCCCCGCACTTCACGACCGGCGCGATCAGCTCGCAACCACGCTGTCGGGTGGTGAACAACAGATGCTTGGTCTGTCGAAGGCTTTCGTCATCTCACCCCGGCTCCTCCTCATTGACGAGCTGTCTCTCGGGCTCGCTCCAATTGTCGTCCAGGAACTCCTCGAGATGGTCCGACGCATCCACGCCGGCGGCACCGCGGTCGTGCTCGTCGAACAGTCGGTCTCGATCGCCCTGTCCCTTGTGCAGCACGCCTACTTCATGGAAAAGGGTGAGATCCGCTTCGACGGGCCCGCAGCCGACCTCCTGGAACGGGGTGACCTGCTTCGCTCCGTGTTTCTTCAGGGCGCAGCGAAGGGATTGGGTCTGCCCGAAGCCGGCTCAGCGACCGTCTGAGGGTCGGCGTTCCTCGTCATCGCCTTGACCAGCCAGAATCGGCTCGGCGAGGCTGGTCTCGCCAGGCCGCTTTGAACGCTGTGCTCGACGGTGTCGTCGGCTTCGTCGTAACCCCGCACGGTGGCGTCCTGCTTGCGGTGGAGGTGGACGTCGAGGACGATCTTGCCCGCGCGGCCCGGCGCTCGATGGCCTCGAACTCCCGCCGATCATCCCTTCCCCCGGTTACGCGCGCACACCCAATTCACATCGCCAGATGAGTTGAGTTTCCTCGGTGAACTCGGGATAGGCGTAGCGGTCAACCGACGCTAGCGAGCAGCCCATCCGCGCGTAAAAGCGACACGCGGGAACATTGACCTGTTGGGTCTCAACCTCGAGCGCGGTGCACCCACGCTCGCGTGCCCATGCCTCGGCTGCGCGGAACAGGGCAGAGCCAGTGCCCAGGCGGCGAGCGTCGTGAGCAACACGAAGATCCCACAGGACCGCCATGTCACGACGACCGCGAAGCCTGTGCAGGTTCGGTGTGCCGAAGGCGATCACCGTCCCACCGATCCGGCGCCCGTCTTCGTAGGCACCCAAGAGACCCCAGTTGCTGACATCGAATCGTGACGCCCATTCCCGCGGCCCACCGTCGGTGGCGTCGTAGTCCTTCACCCAGACGACATCGACGGGGCGCTCTCCGAACAGGATGCCGCCCAAACCGTCGTCGAGGAGTTGCACCTCGAGCACCTTCGCGACCTCGAACGCGATGGAGATCTCGCCATGGCGTTCCAGATCGCCGATGGGCTCAGCGCGAATCGCAAGCATTGCGCGGGACTACGTGCCGGTCCGCCCGTCAATGGCTTCGCGCAGGATGTCGGCGTGCCCGGCGTGTCTCGCGAGCTCCTCGATCAGGTGGAGCAGGACCCACCGACGGTTGAGCCCCGTGGCGTCCGATACGGATCCGAGGTCGTCGACCTCATCAAGGATGGTCCGATTCTCGTTGATCGTCGCCTCGTAGAGGTCTCGAATCGACGACACGGAGTCTTCGGGCTCCACCTCGAGCTCACGATTGTCGGGAGGAGGCCACAGCCCCGGGACATCGCGGCGCGCGATCTCCAGTTGGAACCACCGCCGCTCGACGAAGGCAACGTGCTTGACAAGGGTCAGGAGACAGAAATCGCTGACCGTTGAGCGAGTGGTGGCCAGCTCGTCGGTGAGTTCATCGAGCTTGGAGAGGATCGCTCTGCGTTGGTCGTCGAGGAAGACCGCGAGACCGGCCTTCTCATCTGGTGGAGCGGAGAACTGAGTCATACCGAATCTTGTCAGGCTCGACGACCCCCATCCCAATGTCGCCGTTGCGAACTGACAGCCAAACCGCGCGCTATTGCGCGCGGTTCGACTGTCAGTTCGGCAGCTCGGGGTCCGCCGACGCGCCGAGGCCTCGACGCCGGAGCACGGTCAGCGCCAGTGCGGTGACGAAGACGGCCAACCCGACGCCCGGGGCAACCGGCTGTCCACCGGACACCGCGAGGGGACGCGTCTTGACTGCCGTTGGTGACGGCGACGGCGTCGCGACGGCGCGAGGCGCCCACAAGAGTCGTCCGGCGAACCCACGCGTCTGGTCGTTCTGGGCCTGGCACGTCGGGTCGTCCGGGCTGGGGCCGCAGTCCTGGCCGAATGATCCCCACGCCGAGCCGTCGGGGGCGATGGTCGCGCCGATGAAGTCATTTCCGAACATCTGGTTCCCGAACGGCGGCGGGAACGGTATGCGCACGCCAGCGGCGAGGGTGAGGAAGCCAGAGCCCTGAACGGAGTCTCCGTACAGGACCGGCCGCGTGTTCAGAACCGCGCTCCAGAAGAGCGGCTGACCGCCGGTGAGCACGTCGCCGGCGTTTCTCGTTTCGGTCATGTACGCGTCCATCGTCGCCTGCCCCGGCGTGCGTCCCAGGTAGGCGACGGCCACGTGGCCGTTGCGTTCAGCCATCGCCCACTGATTGACGCTGACGCGTGGTGCAGTCACGTCGAGTGGCCGTGTCCAGCTGAGGCCCCGGTCCCGCGACAGGCTCAGCATGAGTTTGGTTCCGCCACCGGCCACCGTCGACCACATCAGGTACATGGTTCCCGTGGGGCCGATGCGCAGGTCCGGACTGCCGATCTGCCCGACCGACGGCGCCGGGAGCGGCAGTCGGAGCGGCTGGCCCATGGCGCCCTTCACGATGGGGAAGGTCGCGGCCTCGTCGGCGCTGCGGGCGAGATAGGTGGCGCCGCCGCACGCCACCATCACATAGAGCGAGCCGTCGGGAGCGGGCTGCGGGTAGTAGCCGTCGATCGCCGAGTAGATCTCGCCACTCGTTCCGCACTCGGCGTGTTGCGGCGCCACCCCGGTGAACAAGATCGCGGTCTGGTTGAAGGTGCTTCCGCCGTCGAGAGACTTGAAACACACTCGCCCCGCGATAACGGGGCTGACGAAGCCCACGTTGGTGTTGGCGCAGAAATAAATGACATTCGGGTAGCCGCCGGCCGGCGCCGGCTGGCCCGGCGGCGCCGGCGCAGCCGTGAACCGCGGGTTCTCAGGCAAGAAGACGCTCGAGATCGCCGTGTGGTGCCAGCTCGCCGGATCTCCGATGGCGTCGGTCCACATGATGTGGGCGGGACCCTCCTGGCCGGCGCCGAGTTCGGGGGCCAAGGGGATCGGGCCGTAGTCCTCGAAAAACACGCGGTTCGTCACCGGATCGACGAAGTCTCCATGATCCGTGGGGTTCCACGTGACGCCGCTCGGCTTGACGAACGACCATTTGGCGCCGCCATCTGAGGTAACGGCGAGGCCGGCGGGAGAGGCGTTGGACTGTGTGTTCTCGTCGAGGGGCACGGGCGCCGAGCCGGTACCCAGCGTGCCCGATGGCTGGACCGCCGGCGTGAAGATCACGGCATCGGGAGTCGCAACGATGTGGCTTTCCGCCCCCGCGAAGCCGGTGCTCACTCCGCAGGGGACCGGGCCTCCGGCTGGAGCGGGGTTGATC
>JACDEA010000107.1 GCA_013816725.1 Actinomycetota bacterium | reverse complement strand
AACCCGATCAGTCGGTCCGTTGTCGTCCCCGCCGGTTCGACGGTCACCGCGAATGCAGTGGGGTCGAGCGTGCGGCACGCGTCGGCCAGTTCGGTCGCGCACGTGAGTCGGTACGTCCCGCGTCGTTGGTTCTCGTCCCAACGACTGCGCAGTACGAGCGCACCCGCGATCAGCGCGACGGCGGCGACGAGCGCGGCGATTCGAGTCATACGGCGGGCAGCGGCGCGATGTCGTCGGCGGCGAGCGTCACCAGCGTGTCGTTGGACGGGTTGGGCATGGCGACGATCCGCGTCGCCTGACGACCGACGGCCGCCTCGAACAGGTTGCGAGCGAGGCGGCCATTGCCGAATCCCTTGTCGCGCGCCTGGGCGGCGAAGAACGTGAGCGTGCGTGCACGCGCCGCGGCATCGCAGGTGTACGACGCCTTGTTGCACTGCGACTCGAAGATCTCCAGCAGCTCCTCGTTGCTGTAGTCGGGGAATGCGATCGTCTTCGGAAATCGCGAGCGAAGGCCGGGGTTGCTGTCGATGAACTCGGCCATCTCGTCGGGGTACCCGGCGGCCACCACCACGATCTCCTCGCGATGGTCCTCGACCAGCTTCACCAGCGTGTCGATGGCCTCCTGGCCGAAGTCGCGGTCGCCGCCGCGGGCCAGCGCGTAGGCCTCGTCGACGAGTAGGAAGCCGCCCAGCGCACGGCCGAACACCTCGCTCACCTTCAACGCGGTCTGGCCGACGAACCCGGCCACCAGCCCGGCGCGGTCGGTCTCGACGAGATGTCCCTTGGCCACCACGCCGAGCGTGCGGTAGATCTGGGCGAGCAGGCGGGCCACGGTGGTCTTGCCCGTCCCCGGGTTGCCGGTGAACACCAGGTGGCGGCTGCCCTCGACCACGGGTAGGCCGCGCTCCTTGCGCAGGTTCTGCACCTGGATGAGATCGGTCACCATCTTGACCTCGGCCTTGACCTCGGCCAGGCCGACGAGCGCGTCCAACTCGGCCATCAACTCGGGCAACGGCCGGGCCGGCGGCAGCGGCGCCTCTTCGGGCGGCTTCTCTGCGTGCGCTTCGGTCGCGGTGGCCGGCTTGGCGGTCGGCAGCGCGTCGTACAGCATCGAGCGGTAGTGCTCGAGCGCGCGCAGCTCGTCCTCGGCCGGGTACGCGTCCAGCGAGCACACCGTGTGCGCGACGGCCATGGCCCGGTCGACGTACACGCGGGACGCGCCCGACGACCGCGCGTTGGCGTCGCTCTTCACCAGGATGTCGAAAAGCACGGTCGGCCTGTCGAGCCACGTGCGCTTGCCGGCGAGGATGCCGGCGTTGCGGACGTCGGCGGGCGTTCCGTACTTGGCCACCGTGTCGATCTTCGGCCCGAACGTCGTCAAGAGCGCCCATACTTCGTCGTCGCTGTGGCGGCCGTCGGCGTCGATGAACGCGGCGACGAGGTTGTACGCCTCGAGCGTGACGTCGTTGCCCAGCTCCTCTGACTTCACGCCGCGCAGCGACTCGGACAACCGCTGCACGTGGGCGGTGACCTCGGTGATGAACTCGTCGACCGGCTCGGTCAGCGCGTGGTCGATGACTGCGGTTCTCTCCACATGAACCAGACGGGCGGCCCGTCCGGGAGTGTGACCTGGTTCGTCACCTCGAAGCCGTGACGCCTGTAATACGGCACGTTGACGTCCTTGGACGTCTCGAGGTAGGCGGGAATCGCTTCGGCGTCGCAGCGGTCGAGCACCGGTTGGAGCAGCGCCGTTCCCACGCCCTTACGCTGGAACGCGGGATCGGTGCCCAGCGTGCCCAGGTAGTAGTGCGGCTCCTTCGGATGGTGCTTCTCCACCAGCGCATTGAAGGCAATCGCGGCGCGTAGCCGGTTCCCCATGATCCGCATGAACGCCGGCGCCGACCGCAACAACGCCCAGGTCGACGGCTTCCACCGCCCGGGCGGCGCCCACAGCGCGGCCCCCCGTGGCTCACCCTCGGTCGTGTACGACTCGCCCAGCGGCATGATCAAGTAGCGCAGGTCGAGTTCGAATAGGCGGCGCATGCGGGCCTGCCGGTCCTTGGCCGGCAGCACGTAGGTGAGCACGGGGTCGTCGGCGAAGGAACGGGCCAGCATCTGCGCCAACGCAGGCACGTCCCCCTTCATCGCCCTCCGCACTTCCACGTCGCGACAATAGGCTGCCCCCCATGAAAGTCGGCGCGCTGGAAATCCTCCCCGTTATCGACGGTTCGGCGCGCGTGCCGCCCACCGCGGCGTTCGCGCAGGCGGGCAAGGGGAGTGAGGAGGGCGACTGGAGCCCGCACCAGCAGTTCGTGGCCGACGACGGGATGCTCGAGTTGGCGCTGGGCGGCTTTCTCATCCGGACCGCGGGTCACACGGTGCTCGTCGATGCCGGCGTGGGCCGGGTCAACGACGGCACGTTCGTCGGCGGTCAGTTGCTCGACGCGCTGGCCGGATACGGCGTCACGCCGGCCGACGTCACCGATGTGATCTTCACCCACCTTCACTTCGATCACGTGGGTTGGGCCACACAGCAGGGAGCGGTCGTGTTCGAGAACGCGACGTACCGGTGCGACGAGCGCGACTGGGCGCATTTCGTCGGTCCCGACCCGGGCGCGACCAAGAAGCTGTCACCGCTGAGCAGTCGATTGGAAACCTGGTCGGCCGACGGCACGATCCTGCCGGGGCTCGACGCCATGATCGCCCCCGGTCACACGCCGGGTAGCACGATCGTGGTCGTGTCGTCGGGTGCGGAACGGGCCCTGCTCCTCGGCGACGTCGTGCACTGCCCGGTGGAGCTGCTCGACGACGAGTGGGCCGGCATGGGCGACGTCGATCCCGCCCTCGCCCGCCGCACGCGCGTCGCTCTGGCCCGCGAGCTGGAGGGCACCGACACCCCCGTCGCCGCCGCCCACTTCCCTGGCTTGCAGTTCGGCCGCGTGCTCGGGGCCACCGGCCAGCGGGCCTGGGTTTTCAACTAGACCGCGCGGTCAAGTTCGCCACTAACCTGTCGGGGGTGGCCCCGACGACCATGCTCCAGCTCGGCCAGCGCGCCAAAGCGGCGGCGCGCCAACTGGCGTTGGCGTCTACGGGAGCCAAGGACGAGGCGCTGCGTACCGCGGCCGATCTGCTCGTGCGCAAGGCGCCGGAGATCCTGGCCGCCAACGAGATCGACGTCGAGCGCAGCCAGGACGGCGGCGCCTCGGCCACTGTCATCGACCGCCTGCGGCTCAACGCGGCCAAGATCGAGGCGATGGCAGCCGGGCTCATCAAGGTGGCGGCGCTCCCGGATCCCGTGGGCGAACTGGTCGACGGGTGGACGCGGCCCAACGGGTTGCGCATCGAACGGGTGCGGGTGCCCCTCGGCGTGGTCGCCATCGTCTACGAGAACCGGCCCAACGTCACCAGCGACGCCGCCGGGCTGTGCCTCAAGAGCGGCAACGCCGCGTTCCTGCGGGGATCGTCGGGGGCGATCGAATCGAACAAGGCCATCGCCGCGGCGCTCCGCGAGGGCATCGCCAAGACGGGCCTGCCGGAGGACGCCGTCGTCCTCGTCGAGGACACCAGCCACGAATCGGCCGTCGAGTTCATGCAACTGCGCGAGTGCATCGACTGCCTGATCCCGCGGGGTGGGCCGTCGCTCATCAAGGCGGTGCTGGAGCACGCCACCGTTCCCTACGTCATCGACGGCGACGGCAACTGCCACGTGTACGTCGACGAGGCCGCCGACCTCGACATGGCGCTGGCCATCGTCGTCAACGCCAAGACGCAACGGCCGTCGGTCTGCAACGCGGCCGAGTCGTTGGTGGTGCACGAGTCGGTGGCCGCCCGCTTCCTGCCCCGCGCCGTCGACGCCCTCACCGGCGTCGAGCTGGTCGGCGACGCGCGGTCCCGGGCCATTGCTTCTTCGATCGGCCCGGCCGACCCGCTCGACTACGGCACCGAGTTCCTGGATCTCAAGATGAGCGTGGCCGTTGTTTCGTCGCTGACCGGCGCCATCGAACACGTCAACCGCCACGGCACCGGTCACACCGAGGCCATCGTCACGGGCGACCTCGAAGCGGCCGAGCGCTTCACCCAGGAAGTGGATGCCGCCGTCGTCGTCGTCAACGCGTCGACGAGATTCACCGACGGTGAGGAGTTCGGCTTCGGCGCCGAGATCGGCATCAGCACCCAGAAGTTGCACGCTCGCGGCCCGATGGGTCTACGCGAGTTGACCACCGTCAAATACGTGATCCACGGAGAAGGGCAGGTTCGTCAGTGACCGCGCAGCAGCCACGCTTCGGGTCGGTACCCGAGGTCCGACAAGCATTGAAGGACGTCGCCTACCTGGCCGATGAGGGAATTTCCGGCGTCGTGTACCTGGCCGACCGCCTCGACAAGCCGGTGCTGGTCGAAGGTCCCGCCGGCACCGGCAAGACCCAGCTGGCCAAGTCGGTGGCCGAGATGACCGGCTCTCGACTGATCCGGCTGCAGTGCTACGAGGGGCTCGACGAGTCCAAGGCCTTGTATGAGTGGAACTACAAGAAGCAGCTTCTGCGCATCCAGGCCCAGCGCGTCGCCGAGGACACCGGCGGCAAGTGGGACGAGATCGAGGAGGACATCTTCAGCGAGGATTTCCTGCTCACCCGCCCGCTGCTGGAAGCGATCCGGGCCGACGAGCCCGTCGTCCTCCTCATCGACGAGGTCGACCGCGTCGAGGTGGAGACCGAAGCGCTGCTGCTCGAGATCCTGTCGGACTACCAGGTGTCGATCCCCGAAATGGGAACGGTGTCGGCCACGCAGATCCCGCTGGTGTTCCTCACCTCGAACAACACCCGTGAACTGTCCGAGGCCCTCAAGCGGCGGTGCCTCTACCTGCACATCGACTACCCGAGCCTCGAGCGCGAGAAAGAGATCGTCCTCACCCGCGTGCCTGACGTCGGTGATCATCTGGCCGACCAGGTCGTGCGCATCGTGCGGTCGATCCGCCAGCTCGACCTGAAGAAGCACCCGTCGGTGTCCGAGACCCTCGACTGGGCCCGCACGCTGGTGCTGCTCGGCATCCAGAACATCGACGCCGATCAGGCGCGCGACACGCTGCACGTCCTCCTCAAGTACCAGTCCGACATCACCAAGGCGGCCAAGGAGCTGGCCACCGCCTGATGATCGACCTGCTCGCCGGTTTCATCCAGGAGCTGCGGGCTGCGGGGCTGCCGGTCTCGCTGACCGAGAACCTCGACGCCATGGAGGCGGTCCGCCACATCCCGCTCGAGGACCGCGAGGCGTTCAAGTACGCGCTGGGTGCCACGCTGGTGAAGAACCACGCGCATTGGAAGGCGTTCGAGACGATCTTCGAGGTGTACTTCTCGCTGCGTGGCGCCGAGTACAACATCGACGAGGACGCCAACGAGGACGAGGTCACCGCCGGCCTGCTCCAGCAGTTGATGGGGGAGGCGCAGCAGGGCTCGGCCATGGACGGCCTCACGCCCGAGGAGCTGGCCGAGCTGCTGTACAAGGCGCTGATGGAGGGCGACGAGGCCATGGCCCGGGCCCTGGCCCGCCAAGCCGTCACCCGCTATGCCGGCATGGAGCCCGGGCGTCCCGTGGGTGGCACGTATTACCTGTATCGCACGCTGCGCAACCTCGACCTCGACGGCGTGCTCGAGAAGATGATGGAGGCCGCGCAGCAGGAGGCCGACGGCGGCCTGACCTCGCTGGAGGAGCGGCTGGCGCGCGACGAGTACGAGTCGCGCATCGACCAACTCCGCAAGGAGATCGAGGCCGAGATCCGCCGGCGCCTGGTCGCCGACCGCGGCGCCGAGGCCATGGCCAAGACCCTGCGCAAGCCGCTTCCCGAGGACATCGACTTCATGCACGCGTCGCGCGACGAACTGGCCGCGCTGCGCCGGGCCATTCACCCGCTCACGCGCAAGCTGGCCGTGCGGCTGGCCCGCAAGCGCCGCCACGGCCGCAAGGGCCCGCTCGACTTCCGCAACACCGTGCGTCACTCGCTGTCGTACGGCGGCGTGCCGGCCGAGCCCAAGTTCAAGTACCCGCGGCCGTCGAAGCCCGAAATCATGATCGTGGCCGACATCAGCGGGTCGGTGGCTGCCTTCGCCCGGTTCACGCTGCACCTGGTGCACGCGCTCAACAGCCAGTTCTCGCGCGTGCGGTCGTTCGTGTTCATCGACGGCATCGACGAGGTGACGCACATGTTCGAGGGTGTCGAGGACATTACCGAAGCGGTGCACCGGGTCAATACCGAAGCCGACGTGATCTGGGTCGACGGCCACTCCGACTACGGGCACGCCTTCGACGTCTTCTGGGAGCGTTGGGGAAAGGAGATCTCGCCCAAGACCAGCGTGATCCTCCTCGGCGACGCCCGCAACAACTACCACGCCTCGCAGTCGTGGATCATCCACGAGATGCGCAAGAAGGCTCGGCACGTGTACTGGCTCAATCCCGAGCCCCGTTCCTACTGGGACACCGGCGACTCCATCCTCACGGAATACGCCACCCATTGCGACGGCGCCTATGAGTGTCGCAACCTGAAACAGCTCGAGAAGTTCGTCGACGTCCTTGGCTGACACGGCTGACACGCGCATTGTCCTGATTCGCCACGGCGAGGCCAACGCGGCGGTCGAGCAGTTCATCGGCGGGCACCAGAGCTGCACCGGGCTCAGCGAGTTGGGCCGCCGCCAGGCCGAGGCGTTGCACGATCGGCTGGCGCGCACCGGTGAGCTCGCGCCGGTCCATGCCCTCTACGCCAGCCTGATGGAGCGCTCGGTGGAGACGGCCCGGATCATCGCCCCCGCGTTGGGCGAGGTGGAGATACGTCAGGACTGCGGCGTGTGCGAGATCCACCCCGGCGACGCCGAGGGTCTCACCTGGGAGCAGTACCGGGAGCAGTTCGCCACCGAGGACGACCTGCGCGATCCGTATGTTCGTTGGGCGCCGGGCGGCGAATCGTGGGCCGAGTTCTCGACACGCGCCGGTACCCGCCTGCGTGAACTCACGCAGGAACACGTATGCAAAACGGTCGTGGTCGCCTGCCACGGCGGCGTGATCGAGTCCAGCCTGATCGCCTTTGGCCGCGTGCCGCTACACCGCGGGTTCGCCACCTACGTGCAGAACACCTCGCTGACCGAGTGGCGCCGGGCCGAACACGACCGCGAGTGGACCCTCGTCCGCTTCAACGACGCCGCCCACCTCGCCGACCTCTAGCTCCGAAGAATGGATCAGTCGGTGGCGATTTCGACGAGGAGGCCGAAGTGGTCGCTGGCGAAGGTGC
>JACDEA010000106.1 GCA_013816725.1 Actinomycetota bacterium | reverse complement strand
CCCCCCCCCGCGCCGGTTGGTGGTCGCCGTCACGCCGCGCGCCAGCCTGCGCACCGGAGCGGGAAGTCGCCTCCCGACAGCGGAGCGTCCGAGGCGGGCAATGGCGCCCGCGCCGGGTGGTGCATCGACCAACCCCGCCTGGGCCAGCGCGACATCGAGGAACACATCGGCCCGCAGCGTGCCAAAACCGTGATCCGAACACGCCACTACCGCGGCGGTGCTGGGTAGCGAGGCCAGCAGATCACCGATGGCGCGGTCGAGCGCGGCGAGACACACGCGCGCGCCCTCGCGGACTTTCTCGGCCGCCCGGCTGTCGTAGAGCGGATCGCCGGCCACGACGTACTTCCACCACGGGTGACCGAGGCGGTCGGGCAGGACGAAGGTGACCACGAGCAGGTCCCATGCGTTGGCCGTTGCCAGCTTGATCGCAGCGCGCCCTCGGGCTTCGGTCATCCCGCGGAGACGGGCCAACGTGGCCGGCCCGTCGGAGCCGTCCTCGCGTACCGCGACGTCGACGGTGTAGCCCGACGCTTCGAGGTCGGCTGCCAGTTCCGCCGGCGCGGTGTACGGCGCGCCGGGCGGCACCGGCATCCCGCTCACCAGTACGCCGTCGATGGCGCGGGGCGGGTGGGTGATGGGCATGTTGACGACCACCGAGCGACCCCCGGCCCGGCCGACGTAATCCCAGAGGCGGGGAGCGGCCACCGAGGTGTCATTGACCGGATGGCCGTCGGCGTCGGTGAAACCGAACACGCCGTGGCGTCCCGGACCAACGCCGGTGGTGATCGACGTCCACGCTGGCGCCGTATACGGCGGGAACGTCGAGCGCAGAGGGGCCACGCCGCCGTCGCGCATCAAGGCGGCGAGAGTGGGCGCCGCGTCGGCGACCAGCGGCGAATCGAGGAATTCCTGACCGAGACCGTCGAGCCCGAGCAAGAGCACCGGGCGACCGGGCAACACGCTATTCGACATACCCCAGCGCTTGGAGGCGTTCGTGGATCTCGGCCTCCTCGTCAGCCGAGTACTGGGTATCGCCTGCGCTAGTCGGCGGAGCCTGGGCGCTGTCGCCCTGCTTGGCGCCGCGGTCGAAGGTCAGCGCGCTGGTGAGAACCTTGCCGTCGACATCCTCGGGGATCGGCGCGTCGCGCACATAGAGAATGGTCGGGCCGATGTCGGCGATCTCGGCACCGTCGATGCGCCCGGGCCTGACGCCGGGCCCGAGCAGACCAACGATGCCGAACTGATCGTGACCGCCGTTGAGCAGGCGGTCGAAAGGATCGTCGGGCAGGTGGTGCTTCTCGAGCTTGAACACGCGTCCGTCGGCCTGCTTCACGTCGAGGCAGGGCCCGGCGTCGAGCCACTCGATGATGAGGTCGGGCGAGCGCTCGACGTAAGGGCCGCTGTAGGCGTCCTCGCGCTTCCACACCTTGCGACACAGCGGCTCGCCGGTCTTGGCGTTCAGCGCCGGCTCGATGGCGTCGATGATCTGCTGGCGGACCTTGTCGTAGTCGGCCGGATCGACGATGCCCTGGTTCTGGCGACCCTTGAGGTTGATCCAGATCTCGGGTCGCTTGCCATCGGTGTACGCGAGCGTGCGGGACCAGTCGACCTTGGCGTACGACATCATCACCTCGACCCGGCTGCGGGCCCACGGGAAACGCCGGGCCAACCGGTGCTTGGCCTCGGGCGAGAGGCGCTTGTCGAGCTGACGAAACGTCTTGGCGATGGCGCCCTGGACGACGGCCTTGGCGTTGCGGTTGGCCTTCTCTTCCTTGTACGCCAACAATCCGAGCTGCTCTAGCCAGCTGGGTATGGCGCGGGCGAGCCCGTCGTCGAACCGGGCGCCATGGTCGGAGACGACGATCACGAGCGTGTCGGGGCCGGCGGCTTCAATCAGGTCGGCGGCGACGCGGTCGCAGTGCTCGTAGGTGTCGCGCACCGCGGTCTGGTGATGTTCGGGAGTGCCGGGGTCGGGGTCCTCCATCTGCTTCCAGAAGAAGTGCTGCACGACGTCGGTCTCGGTGAACACGACCATGAACGCGTCCCACTCGTGGTTCGCCATCAGGTGCTTGGACACCGCGGCCCGCTTGTCGATCGAGCGGTGCAACCGTTCGAGGCCCTCGTCGGCCTGGCCGGCAATGACGAACTTGGCCAATCCCGGGTGCACGAAGTACTCGCCGCCCGCCGCCTTCACGACCTCGTGGCGCAACTCCGGAGGGTGAGTGAAGCGCGGGTCGTCGGGGCTGGGGCTGTCGAGTCCGCCGACGAACACGCCGTTGACGTCCTCGGCCGGGAACGAGAGGGGGACGTTGACGATTCCGACTCGCTGGCCTTCGTCGGAGAGCACGCGCCAGAAGGCCTTCGTGCGCCGGAACGACCCGTTGACGAACTTGTAGTCGTAGGTCTCGGGGTTGTCCTCGGTAAACCAGAAGATGCCGTGCTTGCCGGGATTGGTGCCGGTAACCATCGTCGACCAGGCCGGCGCGCTGTTGCGATTCGGCACCGACCGCAGGGGCCCGAATGCGCCGTCGGCGAGAAACTTGGCGATGGTGGGAAGGCGGCCTTCGCTCACCCACTTCTCGACGAGCCGGGGCGTGGCCGCGTCGAGGCCGATGATCAAGACCTTGGGGGTTGTCACCGAGTCATTCTCACAGATGGACCGGCGCGATTGGTAACTAGCGGAGCACCTGTGGCCGGCGCTCCCGCCTACAGGTAACCGAGCTCCTCGAGGTGGGCGGCCATGCCCGCTTCTTCGTCGGCGGTGTAGACGGCGGCGGGGCCTTCGCTATCGACGCCGGCGTCACCGATACGGGCCGGGTGGGCGGCGACGAAGTCGGGGTCGAACGCATCGCTCAGAACGCGGCCGTCCATCGCCGCGGGCACGTCCAGACCGAGCGCCCACATCAGCGTGGCCGGCACGTCGAGCAGGCTGGCGTGGCCCAGGTCGACGCCTTCGCGCACGCCGGGGCCGGCCAGCGCGAGGATGCCGTCCTGGCGGTGCGTTGCACTCGACCGCTTCATGCGACTGGCCGGTGCGCTGGTGCCGGGGCCGAACTCGAAGGCGGGGTCGAGCTCGAGAATGACATCGGGCGCGACGTCGGCGTGCGAGCCGCTGTACACGTCCTCGCGGCGATGAACGCCGATCAGCTGCGGGACGAATGCCGCCGCCGCGATGACCGCGTCGCGCACCTCCTCGTAGCGATCCCCCACCAACTCACGGTTCACGTTGACGCCCTCGACGTGGTGGTCGAGCTTGACCGGGTAGGCCCGAGCCCGGCTCCAGTCGACGGCCGCCTTCTCCGAACGCACGCTGGCGACGCGCGTGCGAACGAGGGCCGGCGCGTGGCGCCATAGCCAGTGCTTCTTGGGGACGACGTCCTTCACCCAGTCGAGGACGGCGACCAGCCGCCGGCGCCCCGATCCTCGCGGGCCGCGCCCGCCGCCGGCCCGGGCGAAGAGCCCAAGGCCTTCGAGCCACGCCGCGGTGTCGAACCGAGCCGTCGACCGGCGACCGGTGCCGTGGTCGGAGAGGACCACTACCAGCGCGTCGTCGGGCGCCGCCGCGAGGATGCGACCGAGCGAATCGTCGACCTTCTCGTAGAACGACTCGATCAGCGTGCCCCCGCCGGCGACGGCATAGGGCTCGTAGGCCGGCGCGTCGGGATCGGAGAAGCGCCAGAACTTGTGGGCGATCCAGTCGGTGACGCTGTTCACGTAACAGAAGAAGTCAACGTCGCCGGCGGCGAGCAACTCGACGATGGCGTCGGTGGATCGCTCCAGGTAGAAGTCGAAGTTGGCGGCCTGGTCGGCGACCGACGACACCATGCTGCGCATCGCGTTCATCTGCACGAGCGGGCCGATACGGGCGCCGACCCCGGGGGGCTCGCTGTAGGTGGTGCGCGGGTCCGGCGTCGGGAACCCCGAGATCATCGTGCCGTTCACCGGCCAGGCCGGGTACGTCATTGGCACGCGGAAGGCGAGAACACGACGGCCGGCAGCCGACGCCCGGTCGAAGATCGTGGTGCCCTTGTACGCCCACGACCCCACGAGGGTGGCGCCGATGCCATCGCGCTCGAGCGTCCTGAAGTGGTACACGCCGTGCCGGCCGGGATTCGTGCCCGTCATGAACGACACCCACGCCGGCGCCGACAGCGGCGGGATCACCGAGCGCAGTGCGGCGCGCGTGCCGCCCGACAGCAGCTTGGCCAGCGTGGGCAGCCGGCCGGCGGCAACCATCGGATCGATGACGTCGAAGGTGGCGCCGTCGAGGCCCACGCAGACGACCGCGGGATACGGCCGGGTCACCTACAGATAGCCCAGGGACCGCAGACGGTCTTCGACCTCGGCCTCTTCGCCAGCGGTGTACACCGGCGCGGCTGCGAGTTCGTCGTCATCGATGTGGCCGTTGACCGCCGTGCTGACGACGGGGCGGGCGGCGTGGTGGTCGGCCAGCGCTTCGAGGATGACGCGCCCGTCCATGTCGTCGGGTACGGGGACACCGGCCAGATGCAGGATCGTGGGCGCCACGTCCTCGAGGCCCACGTCGTCGAGAACGGCGCCGGCCTTGAACTGCGGCCCGTGGGTCACCAGCACCCCGTGGCGGCGGTGCGCGCCGGTGAGCTTGTGCATGAAGCCCTTGGCCGGACGGGCCGAATGGGCCTGGCCCAGCCGCCCCTCGTAGGTGAGACCGGTCACCGGGCGGTCGTACCGCCAGTCGATCTGGAGGTCGGGCGCCCGCTCGGTGTACGGCCCGCTGTAAATCTCGTGCGGGCGCCACACCGACGCCACGACCTTCTCGCCCGTCTCGGGGTCGGTGAGGTTGAGCAGCACCTCGCGCAGGTCCTCCACCAACGCCTCGTAGTCCTCGGGGTCGACGATCCCGTTGGGGTTACGCCCGCGAAGGTTGACCCACACGCAGCTGCGACTGTCGTCGCAATAGGCGCGCGTGGCCGACCAGTCGATGCCGCCGAAGCGGACCTGGTACCCGAAACGGGCATACACGCCGGGCAGGCGTCGCTTGAGCCACCCGCGGGTGCGGGCGCCCAACCGACGCGCCAGCCGGTGCAACCGCCACGTGGTGCCCCGGCGGGCTTGGTCGGTGCGGCGCACGTAGCCCAACTGGGCCAGGACGTCGTTGAGGAACTCGACCGCGGGCTGGCGCCACCCCATGCCGTGGTCGGACATCACGATTACACCGCAGTCGGGCCCGACCCGCTCGAGGAAACGGGCGAGCACCTGATCGGCGTACTCGTAGACCGGCTTCATCCACTGCTGGTCACTCGTGTCGTACTCCCACGCGTGGTGCGCGACCTGGTCCGTGGACTTCACCATGTACATGAAGACGTCCCAGGGTTCGCGGTCGAGCACCTGCAGCGCGGCCTTCACCCGGGTCTCCTCGGCCTCGAGCGCTGCGTCGACGACCTTGGTGAGCCGGCCGGCGTTGGCGTGATGGCTCACCGCGGCGTGGAGCACGTACATGCCGTTGTCGGCCTCGAGTTCGCGGATCGCCTCGGGCGGGTGGCTGAAGCCGGGGCTCGACGTCGACGGCGCGTCGAAGCCGCACAACTGCACGCCGTTGACCGCCTCGGCCGGGAACGTGAGCGGCACATTGACCGACGCCACCCGCTTACCGGCGTCGGAGAGCAGCTTCCAGATCGTCTGCGCGCGGCGGTCGGCACCGTTGACGAACCGGACCGTCCCGGGCTTGTCGCCCTCCTCGGCGAACCAGAAGATGCCGTGTTGGCCGGGGTTCTTGCCGGTCATGAACGTCGTCCACGCCGGCGCCGTGTTCATGTTCGGCACCGACCGCAACTCGGCCGCGGTGCCGCCGGCCAACAGCGATGCGAAGGTGGGCAGCACGCCCTGTTCGGCCCACGGCAACAGCAGGTCGAACGTGGCGCCGTCGAGCCCGAGAACGAGAAGGCGGGTCATCGGCGGCTGCGCGCCATCTGCGCGGGAGCCGGCGCACCCAGGCCGCGCACGGTGCCGCGGCCGCGGTTGCGGCGTAGGCGGCCGCGCAGACCGCTGGCGACCTGGCGGCGCTCGAGCCAGGCGATCGACGCCGCGGCTACGGCCAGGCTTACGAGGATCTCGAGCGCGACCATCGTGGCCAGCTTGAGCTTGCGGCCCGAGATCGGTCGGGTGGGCGGCGCGGCGAGCGACGCCGACACCTGCGTGGCCAGGTAGCTGTCGGTGGCCTTCTGCACCTGGTCCTGGAGCCCTTGACGCTGGGCGTTGATGACCGCCGCCTTGCTCTTGGCCTGTTCATAGGCGACCTGCGCCGGGATCAGCTGCTTGTTGAGGTTGTCGAGTTGGCTCTGCACGCTGCCGGCGATGGCGCTGCCGGTGGAGCTGCTGCCCTTGCCGCTTACGGCGGCCCGGGCCGCCGCCTCGCGGGCGGCGTCGATCTGGCCCTGGAGGCTCTTGGCCTGAGCGGCAAGCGACTCGTAGGCGGTTTGCTTGGTGATGACTTCGCCGGCGGCGGTGACCGACTGCTGGTCGAGCGGGCCCAACCGCTCGGTGACGAGCTTCTGGAGCTTCTCGACCTGACTCTTGGCCAGGTCGCTGGCCTTGGTGATCATTGCGTCCGACGCGTGCTGGATGGCGGCCCGGGCCACCGGCCCGCGCTTGGCCTCGGCGGTGAGCCGGTAGAAGACGGGGTCGCGCAGCCGGACGGCCCGGATCGAGTTGAGCAGCGGGGCGTCCTGGCCCAGCGCCCGGCGCACCTCGCCCGATAGGTCCTTGTCGGAGTAGGTCTTGACCTGGATGCCGACGAGCGAGGCGTCGGGCTTGCCGGCGTTGCCGCCGCCGCCGGCCGCCACCGGATCGGTGGCCGGGAGCAGGAGCTGGCCGGTGCTGGTGAACGTGATTGGCCCCGTCAAGCCGAAGAACAGGCCGACGACGGCAGCCAGCACGGCCGAGATGACCAAGGTGACCCGGTGGCGCCACAGAAGAGAGAGGAATCCCATTGTCTTTCGCGGTCGTTGGTGGCGCCCGGGCTGGTGCCGGTGCAGTCTCCGCGGACCGCTACCAGTGTGTCAAACCTCGGGCTCACCCTCGCGGCAAGCGCCGCCCCAATCGGGATTCGAGACGGCCACATGCCACCGCGGCCGCCTTGAGGGCCGCGATCCCGGCCCGCCGGCGCCTCCCGCCGGCGCTTCCCGACGGGCTCACCGCTCCCGCGGTGCGCAGGCCCTGGGTGAGCAGGCCGCGGCCCGTCGCCTGCCGCAGGTCGCTGAAGATGCCGAGGTGCTCATAGACCGCGCCGATCTGGCGGTAGCGCCGGATCAGGC
>JACDEA010000105.1 GCA_013816725.1 Actinomycetota bacterium | reverse complement strand
GACGTTGCCGTTCGACGACGACACTTTCGACCACGCCGTCTGTTGCGTGTCGGTCGACTACCTCGTGCGTCCGATCGCGGTGTTCGCTGAGGTGCGACGCGTCGTGCGGGCCGGCGGCGCATTCGCATGCACGTTCAGTAACCGGCTGTTCCCGACCAAGGCAATCCGCGCCTGGCTGGCCACCGACGACCATGTCCACTGCGGCCTCGTCGCCGAATACTTCCGCGCCAGCGGTGGCTGGGGCGAGGCGACCGTCGAGTTGCGGACGCCGCTGAACGAGCCCGGTGATCCCCTGTACGCCGTATATTCGCGCGTGTCCTAGGTCTGAAGGTCGAGGACGGCGTCGGCCAGGGCCCCTAGTTCGTCGGACCACGACGGCGGCTGACCAACGGGCACCACGACGATCTTGCTGAACCCCCGCTCGACGAACGCTTCGATCTGCGAGCGCAACGACGGCAACCCGGCCGGAATGACGTCGGCCGGGTCGAGGTCGGGACGGCGCGCCTTGACGATGGACGCCAGGGCATCGGGCACCTCGTCCCGCCCCGTGTAGATGATCAACGCGCCGAAGTGTTCAGGGTCGATCTCGCGGTCGGCTTTGGCGGCCGCCGCTTCGACGACGGCGCGGCCCTCCAGCGCGGTGTCGGGGTCGGTGAAACTGGGCAGCCACCCGTCGCCGAGCCGCCCGACGCGCCGCAGCTCTCCGGGCGCGGCGCCGCCCAGCCATACGTCAGGCGGTTGCTGCACGGGCTTGGGCAACACGCGCAGGCCCTCGAACTTGAACCGTTCACCCACGTGGTCGACGACGTCCTCGGTCCAGAGGCGCCGGATCAACGGGAGCGCCTCGTCGAACCACGACGCCCGCTCACCGCGATCGACCATGAACGCCTGTTGCTCGGCCGGATCGGCGACGCCGAGTCCGAAGGCCGGCAGCGCCCGGCCGCCGGTGAGGCGGTCGAGGGTGGCCCACGCCTTGGCGAGCAGCACGGGGTTGCGACCCGGCAGCACTTGGACGCTGGTCCCGAACTTCAGCTTGGTGGTGCGTCCGGCGGCGAAGGCCAATCCCACCATCGGCTCGGGCGACGGCGCCGTGGCCCGCTCAGAGAGCCACAAGGAGTCGAAGCCGAGGCGTTCGAGGTCGTCGACGAAGGCGCCGAACTGCTGGCCGTCGGTGGCCGGCGCCAGCGCGGTGAGGCCAACACCGATGCGGATCTTCATTCCGCCAAACTACCGACGATGCCTTCGATAGAGCGGGCCGACGGCACGTTCCAGTTGCTCGACGCGCTCGGGCGCAACCGCCGCAAGCGTCGGCAACGGGGTGAGTTCCTCGTCCACGGGGTTCGGTCCATCGATGCCGCGGTGCGAAACGGTTGGCCGCTGACAGCGCTTGTCATCGCCACTGGCCGCCGCCGGTCGCGCTGGGCCGAAGGCGTGCTGGCCGCGGTCCCAGGGGCGACCCTCCATGAACTGGCTGTCGACTTGTTCGATCACTTGGCCGATCGCGACGAACCATGCGAGCTGATCGCGGTCGCCGCCACGCGTGATCGCGACGTCGGCGAGATCGACGGCGCAGGACCGCTCGTGGTGCTGGACCGCCCGGCCGCCCCCGGCAACCTTGGGACACTGATTCGATCGGCTGATGCGTTCGAGGCCGCCGCCGTCGTGATCCTCGGCCACGCCGCCGACCCGTACGACCCGCGCACCGTCCGCGCTGCGGTGGGGTCTTTGTTCTCGGTGCCCGTCGTCGAAGTCGCCGGGGCCGAGGCGCTCTCGCCATGGTTGCGCGCGTCGGGCCGGCGGGTAGTTGGTCTGGATGAAGGTGCGACGTCACCCCTGGGCCGACGAACGGGGCCGCTTGCGTTGGTGCTCGGCAACGAAGGCCGCGGCCTGGGCGCCGCCGCCCGCGCTCTGTGCGATGAACTCGTCGCGATTCCGATGCGCGGGCGCGCCGCGACGTCGCTCAACGTCGCCGTGGCCGGGTCGATCGCGCTCTACGAGGTGACCCGTGGTGCGTAACGGCGTCGGCGACGAGGGTGCCGTGGGTGACGCGGTGGAGCGCATCACCGCAGGCCACGCCGATGCGTCGACGCTGGGCCGGCTCACCAAGGTGCTGGGTGGGTCGGCTCGCGCCGCCGGCGCCGGCGCGGTTGCCTCGGGGCGTTGGCTGGCCGAGACCATGATCGACGTCGCGCCGCGTATCCCGGTGCGCGATCGCGCCACTCTGGAGCTGCACCACGAGGGGCTGACCGGGGCCGCGCTCGGTGACGAGTTGGTGAAGGTGGCGGCGCGCACGTCGGCGGGGGTCGGTGCCGCCGCCGGGGCATTGGCCAGCGCCGAGGAGCTTGCGCCGCCCGCATGGCTGGCGCTGCCTCTCGAGCTGGTGGTCGAGACGCTGGCGGTGGCAGCCATTGAGATGAAGCTGGTGGCCGAGCTGCACGAGGTGTACGGCGAGCCGATCACGGGGTCACCGAGTGACCGGGCCCTTGCCGTCGTAAAGGCGTGGGCCGAGCGTCGGGGCGTGACGCCGGCGGCGATCGCCAAGGGCGCCGGCGTGGCTGACACGCTGGGCCGCGGTGCGCGCAACGAGGTCGTCCGCATAGTGCGCCGCCGGCTGATCCGGCGCATGGGTCGCAACCTGTCGACGCTGGCGCCGTTGTTCATCGGTGCCTTTGCCGGCGCCGAGGTCAATCGCCGGGCGACGCGCGGCCTGGGCGACGCGATAAGCCGGGACCTGCGCGCGCGGTAGCTCGCAGGTTCGACGCCTGTGCAAGTGTGTCCGGGTGCATATCGGAGTGTTGGGCGGCACCGGACCGGCCGGGCGGGGGCTGGCGGCGCGGCTGGCGTCGGTGGGACTCGAGGTCACCATCGGTTCGCGGTCGATCGAGCGGGCCGACGCCATTTGCGAAGACCTGGTGAAGGCGTGGCCCGACTTCACGTTGAACATGTCGGCCGGGTCCAACAAAAAGGCATCCGGTGCTGATGTCGTCGTGGTGGCCACGCCGTGGGACGCGGCGGCGTCGACCGCGGCATCGGTCGCCGACCAATTGAAGGGCAAAGTCGTGATCTCGATGGCCAACGCCCTGGCCAAGGTCGGCGACGAGTTCCAGCCCCTCGTACCGCCGCGGGGATCGGTCGCCGCCAGCGTGCAAGCCATCGTTCCCGCATCGCGAGTGGCCGCCGCGTTCCACCACCTCCCGGCCAAGGAGCTGGGTGCCCTCGACCATCCCATCGAGAGCGACGTCCTCATATGTGCCGACGATCCCTCGGCCACCGAGGTCACGGCGGAATTGGTGCGGCTGATCCCCGGTCTGCGCCCGCTCGACGCGGGGCGGTTGTCGAACGCCGCGCCGATCGAGGCCTTCGCCGCGGTGCTGTTGCAGTTGAACGTTCGCTACAAGACCCGGGCCGCCGTCAGGCTCACCGGGATCGACGCGACGTGACCGACGCCGCACCGATGCGGCTCTACGACACGGCGCGACGGGCCGTTGTCCCGTTCACGCCGGGGGATACGGTCAAGATGTACACGTGCGGCATCACGCCGTACGACGCCGCCCATGTCGGCTATGGCGCGTTGGTCGTCAGCTACGACATTTTGCAGCGGCGGCTACGCGATCGCGGCCACCAAACGCAGTGCGTCCGCAACGTCACCGATGTCGACGACAGCATCCTGGCCAAGGCGCGCGAGCTCGGCGTCAATTACCTCGATCTGGCGGCCGAAGAGATGGCCCGCATCGACAAGAGCCTGAAGGCGTTGAACGTGCTGCCGTGCTGGAGCGAACCGCGGGCCACCTCCGCCATCCCCGACATCCTCGGGTTCATCGGGATGGTGCTGGAATCGGGTCACGCGTATCAAGCCGGGGGCGGCGTGTACTTCAGCGTGGCGTCGTTCGAGAGCTTCGGCCAGCTCAGCCACCTCGGTCGCGACGAGATGGTTGCGCTCGCCGCTGAGCGGGGCGGCAAGCCCGACGACCGCCACAAGCGCGATCCGCTCGACTTCATCCTGTGGCAGCCCTCAGAGCCCGACGAGCCGTCGTGGCAGTCGTTGTGGGGAAGCGGTCGCCCGGGCTGGCACATCGAATGCTCGGCGCTGGCGTTGCGCGAACTGGGGACGACGATCGACCTCCACGGGGGCGGCGCCGACTTGATCTTTCCGCATCACGAATGCGAGAAGGCGCAGTCCGAGGCGGCGACCGGTGAACGCTTCGTCGGCCACTGGATGCACCAGGCGATGGTCCATCTGGACGGCGACAAGATGTCGAAGTCGCTCGGCAACCTCGTTTTCATCGGCGACCTCTTGGAGGTGTGGGACCCGGCCGCGGTGCGTCTCGCGATCCTTGCCCATCACTACCGCACCGCATGGGAGTGGAACGACGCCGTGATGCCGGCGGCGGCGGCCAGGCTGGAGCGATGGCGGGCCGCCGGCGTGGGCGAGGGAGGGCTGGCCGAGGTGCGCGCTGCGCTCGACGACGACCTCGACGCGCCCCGGGCACTGGAAGCGGTGGACGCCGCTGCCGCGGTTGGAAAGGGCGCCTCGGAGGCGGCGACCCTCCTGGGCGTGGAGGTCTGAGCGGTCACCTACCTCGGGAGGAGGCCACAACCCGTCTGGCGGTCGATGCCGGCGGGCGTCCCGCGCCGTACGGTGTCGCCATGAACAAACTTGTGCGCCGATCAGGGGCAATGGACGTGGTCGACACCGCGGTCGGCGTCGTCGCAGTGGTTCTCGTGGCGTTCTTCGCGCTTCACCTCATCGGCTGGGTAGCCGGCCTGGTGTTCTTCGTCGTCAAGGTCGCGGTCTTCGCCTTGATCGTCGCCGTCGCCATCCGATTCCTCTCGGGCCGACGCGACCGCTACTAGCACTTGCGCTGGTCGCTATTTGAGTTCGTACACGTGGTACATCACGCCTTCAGCGGTCAGTTCACCGATCGCGATCGCCTGTAGATCGTTGAGCCAGGCGTAGCGGGGCTCGCCGGTTTCGAAGAGTGGCGCGGTCCGTAGCCCGAAGCCGTCGGCGTCGCTAGCGCCGACGCCGGTGTACGTCATCAAGATGTTGGCGCCGTCATCGGTCGTGAGTATCAACCGAACGTCGAGCTTCATCGTTCCGTTCGAGCGCAGGGTGAGGTAGTCGCCGCCCGACCCGGCCAGCACGGTGCCCCTGAGGCGGTCGCCCTCGAACGTGCCGCCGGTGACGGCGACGAACATACGGCCGCCCTGTGGTCCGTCTGGGATCATCACCGGGGGCGAGGTCGTGATCGTGATCGTGAAAAGGGCCTCGACGGTGAGGTAGGTCTCGGGCATCGAGGCGACGCTAGTCACGCAGCACGCGGCGGTAGCGCTCCGCGTACTGCTCAGCCAGCCCGGTCATCGAGAACTCGGCGGCGCGCAGCTCGCCCGACGCGACCAGCCGGCGGGCCTCGGCCCCGTCGGTGAGCACCCGAGTGAGGCCGGCGGCCAGCGCCGCGGCATCATCGGGCGGCACCAGGAGCGCGTCGGTTCCGGCCCGGGCGACCAAGCGATACCCGTCGATGTCGCTAGCCACGATCGGCGTTCGTGCCGCCATCGCTTCGAGGAGCACGACGCCGAAGGACTCGCCGTGAAGTGAGGGCGCGCAGAACACGTCGGCGCCGACGAGGAGCGAAGCCTTGTGGTCGTCGTCGACCCGGCCCAGCCAGTCGATCCGGTCGTCGTGGCCGTGAGCGGCGCGAAGCGCCTCGGTCTGCGGTCCTTCACCGGTGACCCACAGGTGCACGTCTGACGGGAGCTGGCCCATGGCGGCCAGCAGCACCGCCAGACCCTTGCGCTCCTCATGACGGCCGACGAACAAGATGGTGGGGCCCGCGGTCGGAGCCGGCGTGGCCTTGGCAAAGCGCTCGATCTCGATGCCGTTGAACAGCAGGTCGTACTCGCCACCCAGCGCGTCACGCGCTGTCGCCTGCGCCTCCTCGGAGACTGCACACCGCAGGTCGAGACGGTTGGCGCCCCACGCGACGATCGGCCGCAGCGCGGCGTACGCGCCGCTCGGCCCCGATCGGTGGAAGGTGCCGATCATCGGGGCGTCTCGCAGGAACAACGCCGTGACCGTGGGCCCCGGGCACAACGGTTCGTGTAGATAGAGCACGTCGAACTTCTCGTCACGAATGGCGCGGATGGTGCGCAGCGCGCACGACACATCGGGGGCGAGCGGCGCGACTGACCCGTTGGACGCGAACGGCACGGAACGGCCCAACACAGTGACTCCGGCGTCGGGCGGGGGGCCGTCGCACGGCGCCAGCACCCGCACGTGGTGTCCGAGGCTCCGCAGCTCCCGCGCCAACCCGAGCACCTGGCCCTGCACGCCGCCGGGAATGGTCAGGCTGTACGGGCAAACCAGTCCGACGCGCACGGGTGCAGGTTACCGGCGACCGTCGGTGTCCCCGGGGGCTGCGCCCCCGAACCCCATCAGCGCCCGGCTCGCTGGCGCTCGCGACGGTCGCCACGCTCCGGACGGTCGCTGGGCCAATTGGGCTGGAGGAGGTGCCACTGCTCGGGGGCGCGGCGGATGAACTGCTCGAGCTCGCCGGCCAACAGCTGCGTGATGCGGGCGACGTCTTCCCGGAGCGATCCCTGGCGCTCGACGGCTATCGGCGGGCGCATGACACCGTGGTAACCCTCGGGGTTGCGGAAGTAGATCGCCACCGGCAACAGTGGCGCGCCGGTTCGCAGCGCGAGTGTGGCCGGGCCACTGGGCAGCGTCGTGCGCTCGCCGAAGAACTCGACCTCAGCGCCGGTCCCGAGCAGGTCGCGGTCAGACAGCAGAGCCACGGGCCGGTTGGCCTTGAGCGCGCGTATCACCGCGGTGCCGGCACTGGGGCCCAGCGGCACGATCTCCATCCCGATCGAGCGACGGAACTCGACGAACCACGCGAAGACCTCGGGCGGCTCGAGCGGTTCCACCACAACTGTCAGCGGGTAGCCACGACGCGTGAACCATGCGGCGCCCGGGTCCCATGCGCCGAGATGCGGCGTGGCCATGATGGCGCCACAGCCGCCGCCCAGAGCGGTGTCGAGGTGCTCGAGTCCTTCGTAAGACATCAGCCGGTCCAACTCGTCGGCCGACATCGTCGGCAGCCGCAGGCTTTCGGCCCAGTAGCGGGCGTAGGACGCGAACGTGCGGCGAACCTGGCGCTCCAGCGCCCACCGTGTCATGGGCCGCCCGGCGGCCCTCTGCTGATGGCGGGCGACCATGGCCTTGCGGTCGCGCATCACGCTGGTCATCACGACGCCCGCGGCCTGCGCCGCGGCCCGGGCGACGGGTGCAGGC
>JACDEA010000104.1 GCA_013816725.1 Actinomycetota bacterium | reverse complement strand
CGACTTGAGCGGGCTAGGAGCGGGCTTTGAGGGCTTCGATGAGCTTGGGCAGGACCTTGTGGACGTCGCCGACGACGCCGAGGTCGGCGATCGAGAAGATCGGCGCCTCCTGGTCCTTGTTGATGGCGATGATGTTCTTGGCGCCCTTCATCCCGACCATGTGCTGGGTGGCTCCCGAGATGCCGCAGGCGATGTACACGGTGGGCTTCACCGTCTTGCCGGTCTGACCGACCTGATACGAGTAGGGCACCCAGCCGGCGTCGACGATGGCCCGCGACGCGCCGGGGGCGGCCTTGAGCATCTTCGCCAGCTCCTCGATCATCGAGTACTTCTCGGCGTCGCCCAACCCGCGGCCGCCGGACACGACGACGGCGGCTTCGTCGAGTTTGGGCCCGCTGCGCTCCTCGACGTGGCGGTTGTCGATCACCGCCGCGTTGGTGGCGCCGGTATCGGGGACGTCGATGCTGACGACCTCGGGGGCACCGCCGCCGCTCTCCTCGGGCGCGAACGACTTGGGACGCACCACGAAGATGTATGGCGTGTCACCGGTGAACGCAGCCTTCACGATCTGCGTGCCGCCGAAGACGGCGTGACACGAGGTCGGCTTGTCGCCCGCGGCCAAGTCGACCACGTTGGTGAGGACCGGGCGGCCGAGCTTGGCCGAGAGACGACCGGCGACGTCGCGGCCGTCGTACGTCATGCCGACGAGCAGCGCGTCGGGACCGTTGCCGGCCTCGACCTGCGCAGCGATGGCCGCCGCCACCGGTACACCGGGTAGCGCGTTGGCGATGTCGCCCACGTCGTGGACCTTGGTGACGCCGTGCTTGCCCAGCTCTTCGGCGTACGACGCGACGTCGCCGCCCCACGCCACCGCCTCGACCGAGTCGCCCAGCTCACGGGCCTTGGCCAAAAGCTCGAGCACGATCGGAAGGGGCTTGCCCTCGAACGCCTCGGCGAGAACCCACACCTTGCTCAATGCCACTCAGATCACCTTCAACTTGTCGAGGAACTGGATGATGCGTTCATGGGCGTCGCCTTCGTCCTGCACGATCTCGCCGGCCTTGCGCTCCTCGGCCGCGGTGACCTCGGTGATCTCCTGGCCGGCGCCGGCCAGGCCGACTTCCGAGGCGTCGAGGCCGAGGTCGGCGACCTTGACCTCGTCGACCGGCTTGCTCTTGGCCGCCATGATCCCCTTGAAAGACGGGTAGCGCGGCTCCACGACGCCGGCGGTGACCGTCACCAGCGCGGGGAGCGGGCTGGTGACCTCGTCGTAACCGGCCTCGGTCTGGCGCTGAACCTTGACCTGCCCGTCGGCCACCTCGATGTGCTTGGCGAAGGTGATGGACGGCAGGCCCAGCAGCTCGGCGACCTGCACGGGTGTGGTGCCGGTGTAGCCGTCGGTGGATTCGGTAGCGGCCAGGATCAGATCGGGCTCAGCCCGCTTGATGGCCGCAGCCAGAACGCGGGCCGTGGCCAGTGCGTCGGAACCCTTCAGGGCGTCGTCGCTGATGAGGATGGCCTTGGCCGCGCCCATGGCCAGCGCGGTGCGGAGCCCGCTGGTCTCGCTGTTCGGGGCCATCGACACGAGCGTGACCTCGCCGTCGCCCGCCGTCCCGACCAGCTGCAAGGCCATCTCGACGCCGTACATGTCGGAGTCGTCGATGACGAGCTTGCCCTCGCGGACCAGCGTGTGCGTGGTGGGGTCGAGCTGGCCCGGTGTGGCCGGATCGGGGATCTGCTTGACGCAGACGACAACGTTCATGGGCGGATTCTGGCTGACGGCACCCTGTCAGCGCCAAGCGAGCGGGTCACGGCTCGTGGCCGGGTTCCATTTCCCTTACGTCCTGATAGCTCAAGTCCCCCTCCGACTCGCGGGGGCCGGGGGCCGGTGCGACCGAGATGGGCTCGAGGAGGTGGCCGCCGTGGTCGCCGCGCTCGTAGCGGTCGACCACACGGCCGACGAACCAGCGCTCGGCGTCGTCGAGCACCGGGGCACCGTCCACGGCGTGCCAGCGGCACCGCGAGAACTTGTCGACGTTGTCGCCGGTTTCGCCGCCGAACAGCTCCGCCAGCGCGTGGTCGGCGTCGTCGAGGAAGTGAACGGCGAGACGGTCGGCCCGACGCGCCACTTCATGGGTGCGGTTCTTCTCGGACAGGAATACGAGGAAGCGGGGCGGGTCGATGCTGCATTGCGTCGTGAAGCCGACGAGGCAGCCGGCATTCTCGCCGTCGGCCGCCGCGGTCACGATCACCATCGGGTAATCGAGCGTCGCAACCAGCGCGCTGAACGCCTCGCGGGTGTCGTCCACCCGGGTGCGGTACCCGCCGAGCGCCAGGAGTATCCGCTGGTAGGGTCCCCCCGGCCATGGACGAGGTGAAGCTGACACTGCCGGCCACGCCGGATTTCATTCGCCTGGCCCGTCTTACCGCGTCCGGCCTGGCCAGCCGTATGGGCTTTACCGTGGACGAGGTCGAGGACCTTCGCTTGGCCATTGACGAGCTGTGTTTCGCCCTCACCGGAAATCCGCCGCCGTCGGGGACCGTCGAGCTGCGCTACCAGCTCGACGGCGGGGCGTTGGTGATCGAGGGCGTTGGCCATTTCAACGGCAAGGCCTCGTTGCCGCTCACTCTTACGGACCTGTCCGAGCGCATCCTCGACGCGCTGGTCGATGAGCACGAACTGCTGGCAGACAGCGGCGAGCCGCGGTTCCGCTTGCTCAAGAACCGCCACACGACGGCGTGAAGTTCGACGAGCAGCAACGGCGCGAACTCCGCCAGAAGCTGGCCCAGTTCGCCGAGTCGCGGGACACGCGCTTGCGCGACGAGCTGGTCGAGGCGCACCTCGGGTTGGCCGAGTACCTGGCCCGGCGGTTCAGCAACCGGGGCGAGCCGCTCGATGACCTCGTTCAGGTGGCGTCGGTCGGCCTCATCAAGGCGGTCGACCGTTTCGACCCCGGCCGCGAGGTCGAGTTCTCCACCTACGCGACGCACACGATCGTCGGCGAGCTCAAACGCCACTTCCGCGACAAGGGCTGGGCGGTGCGGGCGCCCCGTCGCATGCAAGAGCTGTATCTCCGGCTCGGCAATGTGATCGGGATCCTCAGCCAGGAGCTGGGCCGATCGCCCACCGTTCCCGAGCTGGCCAACGAGGCCGGGGTCTCCGAAGAAGAGGTGCTCGAAGCGCTCGAGGCCGGTCAGGCGTACCGATCGACGTCGATCGACGCGCCGGGTAGCGCGGGAACCGGCGGCGGCGAGGAGGGCGACACGCTGGCGGCGCACCTGGGCGGCGACGACCCCGAAATGGCCGAGGCCGAGCGCCGGGCCGAGCTGTCGCCGCTGCTCGCCGGCCTCCCCGAGCGAGAGCAGACCATCTTGTTCATGCGCTTCTTCGAAGGGTTGACGCAGTCCGAGATCGCCAACCGGCTCGACATCAGCCAGATGCACGTCTCGCGCCTCCTCGCCCGCAGCCTCGAACAACTCCGCAACGCCTCGCAGAACGAGTAGAGCGGCGGTCGCGGTGCCGGGCTCGTGAAGGTGCTGCTGCTGGTGAACACGTCGGCGTCGGCCGTCACCGCGCGGGCCCGGGTCGTGATCCAGAAGGCGCTGGCGGCCGACCACGACCTGAACGTGGCCGAGACCAGCCGGCGCGGACACGCCACCCGGCTGGCGCAGGGCGCGGCGGCGGCGGGGACCGACGTGGTCGTCGTCCTCGGAGGCGACGGCACGCTCAATGAAGCGGCCAACGGGCTGGCCGGCAGCGCGACGGCCCTCGGTGTGCTGCCCGGCGGTTCCACCAACGTGTTCGCCCGCACCATCGCCATGGCCAACGACCCCATCGAGGCGACCGGCCAATTGGTCGACGCGCTGGCGTCCGGGCGGCGGCGGCGCGTCGGGATGGGCTCGGTCAACGGGCGCTACTTCCTCTTCCACGTGGGCCTCGGTTTCGATGCGGCTGTTGTCGAGCAGGTCGAGAAGCGGGGCGCCCTCAAGCGCTACGCCGGCCACCCGCTGTTCGTGTGGGCTGCGGTGGTCACGTGGCTCCGCCACTACGACCGCAGCCGGCCCCGCTTCGCCGTGCGCTTCGGCGACGGCGCCCTCATCGACGACGGGTACTTCGGCATCTGCCTCAAGACCAGTCCCTACACGTACCTGGGCAACCGGCCGTTCAACGTCGCGCCCGAAGCGACCCTCGACAGCGGCCTGGCGATGGTCACGTTCCGGTCGTTGACGCTGGCCACGATCCTCAGCGCGGCCGCATCGGCGCTGGGTTCGGGCCGCCGGCTGCGGCGGAATCGCATGATCGACCAACGGAGCAACCTCGATTCGATGACGGTCACCGGCCACGGTCGGTTCCCGTACCAGGTCGACGGCGACTACCTGGGCGAGAGCGACAGCCTCACGCTGCGCTACGAACCCGACTGCCTCGAACTCATCGTGCCCTGAGGGCGGCCACCGCGGCGGCGGGGTCGTTGGTGACGATGCCGTCGACGCCCCACCCCGCCAGTTCTTTCATCCGATCGACGTCGTCGACAGTCCACGCGTTGACCTCGAGGCCGGCGTCGTGCGCCGCATCGATCGACGCCGCCGTCACCGATGTGTCGTATGGGTGGACAGCCGTATGCCCGCCGGCGGCGATGGCGGCGATGAGCGCGACCAGGTCGGTTCCCGGAAACGTGAGCCATCCAGTCCGCACGCCGGTGTCGGTGGCCCGCACCGCGTCGACCGTCCGCAGGTTGAACGACGACACGATGACGCGGTCGCGCATATGCAACCGGGCGACGAGGTCGACGACGCCACCCGCGACCACGTCGTCCGGGTCGAAGTCGGCATCCCTGGGCGAGTTCTTGATCTCGATGTTCACCGCCATGCCCTCGCAGGCCACCAGCGCGGTCTCGAGGTCGGGCAGCCAGTCGGGAAGATCGGGGCCGGGCAATTCGATGATCAACCGGCCGTCGTCGAGGACAGCGTCGTGGTGAACCACGAGGGTGCCGTCGGCGGCACGGCGCACGTCGAGTTCGACCATGTCGGCTCCCGCACGGGCCGCGGCACCAAAGGCGGCCACGGTGTTCTCCCGCGCTTCACGAGGGGCGCCACGGTGACCGATCACCAGTGTCATTACCGACTGGAGCGTAAAACCTCAGGAACTGCTTGCAAGAGGCAGCACCACTGGTTTACCCTGCGGTTACACCACGAATTCACCTGTTCACCTTGGCAAACGGACCATGTGAACAAATTCACAAACTACGGAGGAGACCCCGCGCCCGTGGCCCTCAACTACCGCTACAACGCCGATTGGGATTCCGACGACTGGCGCACCCAGGCCGCCTGTCGCGAGGCGCCGCCGGACATGTTCTTCCCCGTCGGCAGCACCGGTCCTGCCCTCAACCAGATCGACGCAGCCAAGGCCGTGTGCCGGGGTTGCGACGTGCAGAGCGAGTGCCTCGAGTTCGCGCTTGCCACCAATCAAGAGGCCGGCGTGTGGGGCGGCACCAGTGAGGACGAGCGCCGCCGCCTCCGCAAGCAGTGGCTGGCCGCCCGCCGGCGCCGCCTGCAAGGAGCCACCGCCGCCGCCTCCTGACCCGTTCTTCGGAACTTTGACCTCGCTCTACGCGGGCAAAGCTCCGAAGAAGCGTTACCGGAGCGGAATGGTGATGGCCACGACGGTCCCTTTTTTGTCGCCGGTGGACATGTCGATGCTGCCGCTTAGCTGACTGCGGATGAGGTCGCGGACGATCGACAGGCCCAGACTGCGGGTGCCGTCGATCGAGAAGTTCTCGGCCAGGCCGACGCCGTCGTCGGCGACCCGCACGTCGAGCTGGTCGGTCGTGTTGGCGAACTCGACCCGCACGTGGCCGTCGGTGGTGCCTTCATCGGCGAAGGCGTGCTGGCCGGCGTTCTGCAGCAACTCGGTGAGCACTAGCGCCAGCGGCGTCGCCACCTGCGCGCTGACCACCCCGGGGTCGCCCTCGACCGCGAATTGCACGTGACGCCCGACGGCGCTTGCCGCCTCCTCGCCCATCCGCAATAGCTCAGGGACGATCTCCTCGAAGGCGACCTGCTCCCCCACCTCGCGCGACAACACGTCGTGCACGCGGGCGATGGCCCGGATGCGGCGCTCGCCTTCGTCGAGCACGAGACGGGCGGGGCCGTCTTCGACCCGCCGGGCCTGCAGGCGCAGCAACGCCGACACCGTTTGCAGGTTGTTCTTCACGCGGTGGTGGATCTCGCGGATCATCGCGTCCTTCGACAAGATCAACCGGTCGCGGCGACGCAGATCCGAGACGTCGCGCATGAGGACGAGCGCGCCGGTGACCGTGGTGCCGTCGATCAACGGCACGCACCGCAGCAGGACGATCACGTCGTTGGTGCCCTCGATCTCCACGGTGACCGGCGACGACGTGGCGAATGCGGTCTTCACCGCCCGCCCCTCCACACCCAGCTCTTCCAACGTCATGCCGTCGGTGTTTGAGTTGATGCCCATGCGGTGCAGCGCGTTGAGCGCGTTGGGCGACGTGTACTCGACGCGACCGGTGTCATCGAGCAGCAGCGCACCGTCGCCGACGCGCGGCGCCTCCTCGATCTCGAGATCGTCCTGTCCGAACGGGAAGTCGCCGGCCACGATCATGCGGGCGAAACGTTCGAAAACCGAGACGTAGATGCGCTCGAGCTCGCCCGGCTGCCGACGCACGAGGCCGAGCGACACCGGCGACTCCCGCGTGAGCACCGCGACGAGCTGGCCTTGCCAGCGCACGGGTATGCACTGCACCCGCGCCGGCTCGGCGTTTTCGGTCACGACCTCGCCCTCGACGATCTCGCCGCCCTGCCAGGCCCGGGCCACGAGCGGGCGGGACTCGCTGATGATCTCGTGGCCCACGAGGTCCTGGCGGTGCAGCGTCTGGCTGGTGCTCGGGCGCACCTGACCAACGATCACGAACCTGGGCGTGTCGCTGTCTTTGTCGGCGCCGACAGGGACGAAGAGCAACAGGTCGGAGAAACAGAGGTCCGACAACATCCCCCACGAGCCGACGAGCCGCTCGAGGTGCTCGACCATCGGCCCGCGCAACGTGGTGTGTGCTTTGGTCAGTTCGGCGACGGTGGCCATCTATCTCTCCGTCGCTCCGTCGGCTGGGCGCTTCCGGATCAGCGTGACGCCGTCGCGCACGGTGAGCTGCACGCAGATCACGCGGTTGTCGGCGGCCACCGCGTCGTTGAACCGGCGGATGGCGACGGTGCCCTCGCTGTCGTCCTTGTCGTCGATCACCTGGCCAGACCACAGCGTGTTGTCAGCGGCGATCAGCCCGTCGTCGGCC
>JACDEA010000103.1 GCA_013816725.1 Actinomycetota bacterium | reverse complement strand
GATCCGCACTGGGTCGTCTACGAGGCGTTGCTCGGCGTCGACGTCGGTGACGCCGAGCGCGCCATACGGTTCGGTGCCGAGGTCGAAGCCCTCGGTGAGCGCTGGCCCCGGTGGGCGGCACGACTGTGGCTCACCTTCAGCGCCCACCTGGCGATCATTCGCAACGACACCGCGCGTATCGCCAAACTCATCGCCCGCCTCGAGCCTGACGCCACGCACTGGGCGGTCCTCGGCGGCGGGGTGCTGGTCGACGGACCGATCAGCGTCTGGATCGGTCGCCTCGAGGCGGCGCGGGGCGACTTCAAGCGAGCGGCGGCGTGGTTGAGCACGGCCGAAGCGGCGGCGCAGCGACTCGACGCCGATCTCTGGCTCTTCGAAGCCCGGGCCGACCGTCTCGCCGCGCAACACGCCCTCGGAACCGCAGACGACGAGGAACTCGCGGTTACGACCGCCGCCGCCCAGGCACACGGACTGGTCCCGGTCGCGGATCGCCTGCGGGCTCTGAGGCATACGGTGAGAAGGGCGCCCAACGTCTTCCGTCGCGACCAAGATGTCTGGACGCTGGTCTTCGACGGCATCGAGGCCCGCATGCCCGACTCGAAGGGCCTACGCGACCTGCAGGCCCTGCTGGCCAACCCCGGCGTCGAGATCGCGGCGGCTGACCTGGCTTCGGACCGCACCGCGACCGTCACGAGCGCCCCGCCAGTGCTCGACGCGCAAGCCAAGGACGAGTACCGCCGCCGACTCGACGAGCTCGACGACGCGATCGACTGGGCCGTGTTGCGCCATCGCGACGAAGAGGCCGAGAAGCTCGAGGTCGAGCGCAACGCGCTACTGGACGAGCTGCGGCGCGCCACGGGTCTCGGTGGCCGAGACCGTCGTCTGAACGACCAGAACGAGCGCATACGCAAGACGGTCACCGCCCGCATCCGCGACACCTTGCGCCGACTCGACGACCGTCACCCGACTCTAGGAGCGCACCTACGCGACTCGGTTCGCACAGGCGCGCGGTGTGCCTACGCTCCGACCGACCCGGTCAACTGGGACCTCAGGTGATCCATAGCCGATCTCGCCTGCGCGAGCGGCCTCAACGCCTCCGACTTCGCTGGTCAGCGGAGCGCGTCGGGAACGTTGGCCGCCTCGCGGGCGGCGAAGGCCGCGTTGATGTCCAGCCGTTCGAGGATCTGGTCGAGCTGTTTCTGACCGGTGGGAATCGGGTGCTCGGCGAAGAACCGGTGCACGTCATCGGCGGCGTCGGTGAGGTACATCACGTTGGCGACCATGCGGTCGAGCATCTTGTGAGGGAAGCGCTCGGCCAGCTCGGCCCAGCGGTTCTTCACGAAGTCCCACGCCAGGTCGCTGGCCACGCGATTGCCGATCGCGTTGTTGATCGCCATCGGCGCGTTCTGCGTCCTCACCTCGGTGACGCACAGGTCGAGCGTCCGTTGCAACAAGGGGCGGGACGGGAAGTCGGCCAAGGCATAGAGGTTGCGGATCTGGTCCTGCGGCGTGGCCGGGGCGCGGAAGCAGGAGAGCAAGGTGGTGTACTCGGCTTCGCCGCCGCCCCAGGCCACCACGCTGATCACCGGCGGCACCAGGTCGGCGTGGAGCGACGTGCGGTCCGCGAGATAGCGGGCGTGGCGGGCCGCCGCCTCGCGCTGGATCTCGGGATCCGCTCCGACGGTTCCCAGCGCGCCGATCAGCAGCGCGCGCAGACGCGCGGTCTGCTCGGTTTCGCCGGCCGACGGTTCCCATCCCAGCCCGTCGAACACCGGGCGGGCGATCCGCCGCACCCAGGCGCGAAGCGTGTCGCGGTCGGGGTCGGCCACGACGCGGTCGAGTAGGCCCAGTGGCGACAACATCGCCGCCCACACATTGGGATCGGTCTCGCCGCGCAGGGCGACGACCAACTCGACGAAGTCCGAGAGGGGAGCGCGCCCGGAAAGCACGGCGGCCCACACGTCGCTGACGAGGTTGAACCTTTCGAGGGGCGACAGCCCGGCGCGCACCAGCGCTTGCGGTTGGCCCGCCTCGTACTGCACCCGGTAGAACCCCCAGCCGCCGTCGTTGACCACGGCGACGTCGGTCTTGGCGCCGAGGTCGATGGTGGCATGGCTGCCTTCGAGGAGGGACCGTGTGCGCCCGCCGTCGGTCCGAACGAGCACCGGCACGTGCCAGAGCGCGTCAGGGTCGCCATCGTCGAGGTAGCGGAACTGGTGTTGGCGCACGGTGATCCCGGCGCCGTCGGGCGCCGCCTCGACGGCGACGACGGGGTGGCCGCCCTTCAGGATCCAGCTGTCCATGAGCGCGCGCACGGGCTCGCCGGTCGACTCCTCCAGCGCGTCCCACAGATCGGTGGTCTCGGCGTTGTCGTAGCTGTGTTTCGTGAGGTAATGGACGATGCCCTGGCGGAACGGCTCGGCGCCGAGGTACTGCTCGAGCATGCGCAGGACGGCGGCGCCCTTTTGATACGTGAGGACGTCGAACATCGCCTCGGCCTCCTCGGGCCGTTCGACCGGAAACTCGATCGGACGCGTCGATCGCAGGCCGTCGATCGCCATCGCACCGGCCCGGCTGATGCCGAACGTGACCCACCGTTCCCAATCGGGTCGGAACGCATCGACGCACAACATCTCCATGAAGGTGGCGAAGGCCTCGTTGAGCCAGATGCCGTTCCACCACTTCATGGTGACGAGGTCACCGAACCACATGTGCGCGATCTCGTGCGCCACCACGTCGGCGATCATCTCGAGGTCGGTCCGAGACGCCAGCTCGGGGTCAGCGAGAAGCGCGGTCTCGCGGAACGTGACCGCACCCAGGTTCTCCATCGCGCCGAATGCGAAGTCCGGGATGGCGATGAGGTCGAGCTTGTCGCCCGGATAGGGGAGCCCGAAGTAGTCGGTGAAGAACCGGAGCGAGTGCGCGCCGGCCTCCAGCGCCCAACCCGTCAGGTGTGCTTTCCCGGGAACGGCGGCGACCCGGAGGGGGACGCCGTCGACATCGACAGGGTCGGTCACCTCGAAGGGCCCGACCACGAAGGCCACGAGGTACGTCGACATGCGGATCGTGTCGGCGAAGGTCACCCGGCGCTTGCCGTTGCCGAGGTCGGTCTCCTCGACCGACGCGCCGTTCGAGATGGCGGCCAGCTCCTGGTCGACGATGAGGCGCACGGCGAAAACGGCCTTGAACTCCGGCTCGTCCCAGCACGGGAAGGCGCGCCGGGCGTCGGTCGACTCGAACTGCGTGGTGGCGATGATGTGGATCGCCCCGGCGTCGTCGGTGAAGGTGCTGCGGTAGAAGCCGCGCAGCTTGTCGTTGAGGATTCCGGTAAAGGTGAGGCCGAGCGTCCAGTTGCCCGGCGACGCCGTACCCGACAGGTTGATGAAGGCTTGTTGAAGGCCTTCGTCGTAGGTGACCGCCCCCTCGAGCCTGACGCCGTCGTCGCTCACCAGCTCGGCAGTGACGATCTCCAACTCGGCGGCGTTGAGCACCAACTCGTCGACGGCCTCATGGACGAGGAGCCGCACGCGCTCCTCGCCGGCGAACGTGGCGGCGCCCAGATCCGGGGTGAGGGTCAGCTCGTAGCGCTGCGGCTCGGCGGTGCGCGGCAGCCGGTGTGATCGCGGGGACATGTGGTCACGCTACTTTCGCTCGTCGTGACCTCTGAAAACGCCGCACCGTCCCGCCTCGACGTCGTCGCCCTGGGCAACGCCATCGTCGACGTGCTGGCCCACGAAGACGACGCGTTTCTGCAGGCCCAAGGGCTGACGAAGGGGTCGATGCAGTTGGTCGACGGCGGCGAGGCGGCCGCGATCTACGGCGCCATGGGGCCGGCTGTCGAGATGTCGGGCGGTTCGGCGGCCAACACCACCGTCGGGGTGGCGTCGCTGGGTGGCGCCGCCGCGTTCATTGGCAAGGTGCGCGACGACCAGCTCGGCGCGGTTTACACCCACGACCTGCGGGCCGCCGGCGTCGAGTTCACCACTGCGCCGGCCACCACCGGGCCGGCCACCGCGCAGTCGCTGATCATCGTCACGCCCGACGCCGAACGCACGATGAACACCTACCTCGGCGCGTCGACCGACCTGCAGCCCGACGACGTCGACCCCGCGACCATCGCCCGCGCCGCCATCGTGTTCCTGGAGGGGTATCTCTGGGATCCTCCCGCGGCGAAGGATGCGTTCCGGCGGGCGATGACGCTGGCCAAGGACAGCGGCGCGCGCGTCGCGCTGACGCTGTCGGACTCATTCTGCGTCGACCGGTTCCGTTCCGAGTTCGTCGCGCTCATCGACGACGCGGTCGACGTGCTCTTCGCCAACGAGGCCGAGATCATGTCGTTGTACGGAGCGGCTGACCTGGACGCCGCGGTCGACCGTGCTCGTTCGTCGTGCGACGTGGTCAGTGTCACGCTCGGCGCACGCGGGTCGCTCGTGATTCGGGGGAGCGAGTCGCATGAGGTGCCGACGCAGCCGATCGGAGAGGTCGTCGACACGACCGGCGCCGGCGACCTGTACGCCGCTGGTTTCCTCTTCGGCATTACTCATGGTTACGACCTCGAACGGGCGGGCCGGCTGGCCAACCTGTGCGCAGCCGAGGTCATCAGCCATCTCGGTGCCCGCCCAGCGGTGTCATTGGCCGACCTGGCCGCGACCCATGGTCTCGGCACATGACCAACCCGTGGATTGACCGACGCGTCCTCAACTACGCGCATCAGGGCGGTGCCCGCGAGGCGCCGTCGAGCACCCTGTTCGCCCTGCGCCAGGCGATCGCCGCCGGCGCCCACGCGCTCGAGCTGGACGTGCACGCCACCGCCGACGGCCACCTCGTCGTGTGCCACGACGCCACCGTCGACCGCACGACGAGCGCCGCCGGCGCGATCGCCACGATGACGCTGGCCGACGTACAGGCGCTCGACAACGCGTACTGGTGGGTCTCCGGTCACGTGGTGGCGCCGGGACGGCCCGACGCCGACTACGTGCACCGCGGCAAGGCCCCGGACGACCGCGACTTCGGCATCGCGACGCTGCGGGAGGTGCTCGACGCAGTACCCGGCGTGTTCCTCAACCTCGACATCAAACAGACCGCCCCCGCGGTGGAGCCCTACGAAGCGGCCCTGGCCGAGTTGCTACAGGAGTACGGCCGGACCGACGACGTGATCGTGGCGTCGTTCAACGACCTGGCCACCGACGCGTTCAAGCACCACGCGCCGGCGGTCAGCACGTCGGCGGGCACCGTTGCGGTGGCGGAGTTCTTCGCCGCGGTGCGCGACGGGGAGCCGACACCCTCGGGTGTGCTCAGGCACCACGCGTTGCAAGTGCCGGCCACGTTCCAGGACGTCACGCTGGTCGACGAACGGTTCGTGACCCGGGCCCACGAGGCGGGCTTGGCGGTGCACGTGTGGACCATCGACGACCCGGCCGAGATGCGCCGCCTCGTCGAACTCGGCGTCGACGGCGTCATGACCGACCGGCCGTCGGTGCTTACCGAGGTTCTGGCGACATGAAGGCGTGGGCCACGGTGGACCCGGCCTGCTTGTCGAGCGTCGCGATCTGGCGCCCCTTCTGCACGGCGTCTTTCGCGGCGTGAAGGCGGTCGCCGAGGAACGCCGCGGTGGCGGCGAGATCGGCGACCGTCCACGCCAGTCCCCAGAACCGCGCCGGGCCGTCGCCATTCGGCTGCGGTGGGCCGATGACTTCGAGCACGACGGTCCCGGCCTTGAAGAACGCCTGGTGGATACGGCCGGCGTCGCGCGTTCGCCGCAGCTCGAGCCCGGCCGCTTCGAAGCGTTCGATCGTGCGACCAAGGTTCGGCGTCGAGATGACGAGGTGGTCCAACGCGACGACACCGTTCGGATGGGCCGCAGGGGGTGGCAGGGCGGCCGAGGGACCGTCCGGTAACCCGTCGACACCGGCACCGTCGAGCCCGGCCACCGTCCACGACACGACGCCGGCGCCCGCCCCGTCCAGCACGTAGGCCACGCCGTCGATACCGCAGACGCCGTTTTCAACGGTGAATCCGAGTTCGGCCCAGGCGGCGGGCGGGTCGGCGATCTCGAGCGCGACGATGGAAGCCACGGCTGGCAACCTACTTATTCGTTCGCCGGGACCGGCACCGACCGCTACAACGGCATGGTGAACATCGAGCCGTTCGACGCGGCGACGGCCTCCGACGCCGACCTGCGCGCGTACTACGAGTTCGACTGCGCCATCGAACGCGAGACCGAACCCGGTGATCCGGTGCCGCCCTTCGATGTCGCCGCGGTGGAGTTCCGCGAGCCTCCGTCGTGGGAGGTGGTGAAGCGCTGGTTGGCGCGCGACGGTGGCGAGATCGTCGGCCGCAGCCTGCTCGAGCTCGAGTACGTCGACACCAACCGCCACCTCGGCTGGTTCGACGTCGCTGTCCGTCCCGACCGCCGCGGCGACCATGTGGCGACGCGGCTGCTGGCGCCGGTGGTCGATGCGGCTGCCGCCGACGGGCGAACCGTGTTGGGCGTCGACGCGGTGGAGGACACGGCCGGCGCCGCCTTCGTCGCCGCGCTCGGGCTCGAGAAGCGCGCCGTCGAACGACGCAGTCGCCTGCTCACCGCCGAGGTCGATCGCACGATGCTCGAGGAGTGGGTCGCGCTGGCCCGCCAGCGCGCTTCGGACTACTCCCTAATCGGGTTCGACGACGCCTGCCCCGAGGAACTCCTCGACGCCTACGTCGGCGTGACCGAGATAATGAACACCGCGCCCCGTGAAGAGTTGGATATGGAGGACTGGCACGACACACCGGCGCGCGTGCGTGAGCGCGAGGCGCGGCGCGCCCGCCGCCGCCGTCATCAGTGGACCCTCATGGTGCGCCACGATCCGACGGGCGCGCTGGCGGGATTCACCGACATCGGTTGGGGCGACTGGATGGACGACCTCGCGTGGCAGGGTGGCACCGCCGTTGATCCGGCACACCGCGAGAAGGGCATCGGGCGGTGGCTGAAGGCCGCGATGCTCTTGCGGGTCCTCGACGAGCGCCCGGAGGTGGCGCGCATCGACACGTGGAATGCCGGAAGCAACCGGCCGATGCTGGCCATCAACGTGGCGCTCGGATTTCGCCCGGTGAAGCACTACGGCACCTGGCAGATCGCCACCGACGGTCTGCTGGCCGCCGTTACGAAGCGGGTGTGACCGGGCCTAGCGCCCGCGGTTCGGCTTGCGGCCGTGGTTCGCCTTGTTGCGACGGGCCCGGGCCTTCGCCTTCTTTGTGCGCTTCGACATAAGAGAACGACTCTAGCCTGAGCGCGACATGGAGAAACTCGGGCTGGTCGGCCTGCCCAACGCAGGCAAGTCGTCG
>JACDEA010000102.1 GCA_013816725.1 Actinomycetota bacterium | reverse complement strand
ACCGATGGCCGTGCCACCGGCCCCACCAACGCCGCTGTTACCGCTGCCGGCCCCAGCGCCGCCGTTGCCGGCGGGGCCACTGTTCTGAACGGCGAGAGCGGTACCGCCGACCGTGAGCGTCACGGTCGCAGCGCCCGCCAGCGCCACAAGTGATTTCTTGATGTGCATGTGCGTGTAATCCCTTTCGGATCGGATCCCGCCTCCCGATCCCCGGGTAGGCACGCACAAATCTAAGAAGGCGAGGCGACAATGTCAATTACCCCACTCCGGGCGCCGCCGCGCCGCCTACCGGTGCCCGTCATCTAGATTTTCCTGATCGCGCCGAACCGGAGAGCCCTGGGCGAGTTCGTCCGTGTCGCCCTCGCGAGGCGGTGGCGCATCGGCGTGCTGGCCGTGATGAGCGGCATGCTGGTGGCCGCCGTTGCTCACCCTGCGTGGGGGGTTCACGACTACGAGGCGACTGCCGTGCTCTACGTTCCGGGCGCGGCGCGAGCGCCGACGGCCACTGCGGCCCTCCCCACGATCGATCCGTTTGTACTCAAGCCCGAGGCGATCGCCGCGTTGGCCACCGGTCGCGACACTGCGGTGACCGCCGCTCGCCGCCTCGGGGTCGACGGCGACCCCATGCGGGTTATGCGCCGCGTGCGGGCACGGGCCGACACCAAGGCAGCCACGGTGTCGATCACCGCCACGCGCCGGGCCGATGGCCGGGGTGCGGCGCTTATCGCCGACGCCATTGCCAGCGAGGTGATCTCGACCGTCGATGCCTCGCGGGCGGCGGCGCGCAAGGCCGCCATCGCCGACGCCGAGACACGTGCACAGGGCTTCAAGGACGTGGCCACCACGCTGGATCCGGCCAACACCGCCACCAAGACCCGTCGCGACGAGAACATTCGCAAGTTCGTAGAGACCAAGGCCGAGGCCGCGCAACTGGCGGCGACACCGCCGACGGTGGGCATCACGATCATCCGCAGGACGGTCCCGCGGAAGGTCCCAAGCGGGGGCGCCGCGGCTGTCCCGCCGGCGGCGGGGTGGTTGCTGACGCTGATCGTGCTCCTGGGGCTCGGAAGCGGGCTGGCCGTTGCCGCCGAGATACTTGACGACCGCGTCCGGGAGGACGCCACCGCCGTGACCGGCCTGGAGGTGCTGGTGGTCGTGCCGGACACCGACGCCGGACCGGGCGCAAGGGGGGCCGCGGTGGCGCGGCTGCGTGAAGAGCTGGTCGAGCGGGCGGGCAGTGAGCGCCAGGCGCACCCACCCTCGTTCGTCGCGCCAGGGGTGGGCGCAGGCGGCGGACGCATCGTGCTGGTTACGTCGCCGTTCGCCGACGGGGTCACGAGCCGGACCGTGGTGGGCCTTGCCGCCGCGGTGGCGGCGGCGGGCCGCACCGCCCTGATCATCGACTGCGACGACGCGTCGCACGATGACGACGACACGGAGCCCCGCCAACGGGGTGTAGGGGATCTGGCCGTCGATGGGCTGGTGCTGCCCAGTGTCGGGCCACTCGTGCACCCCACCGCGATTCCTCGCGTCTCGGTCGTGCGCCGGGGTGCACGCGAGGGCGCCGCCTCGGATTTTCTTGCCCGACACGAAGCGCTCCTGCGGTCGACCACCGCCGTCGCCGACGTCGTCCTCTTGCACTCGCCCGGCGTGCTGTCAGATGACGCCGTCGAACGCTTGGCTGGCAGCGTCGACGACACCGTCCTGGTCTGCCGGACCGGTTCTCACGTGAACGATGCGCGTCGGGCGGCCGCGGCCCTTTCGACGATCCAGGCTCCGCCGGTCGTTGTTCTCGTCGACGAGCCGCTTCCCCGTATCAGCGCCAGCCGGACACCGGCCGAAGTCGTCGAACGCATCCGGCACAACCCCCGGGCGCGAGGCAGGCTCGAGTGGGCGGGCGCAGGCGTGGCCATGCTGCTGCTGTTTCTCGGGATGCGCAGCTTCGTGTTCGAGTCGTTCAGCATCCCGACGCCGTCGATGGTTCCGTACCTCGAGCCGGGCGATCGCGTGCTGGTCAGCCGCCTGAGCTACCACTTTCACGACGTGCACCGGGGCGATGTCGTCGTCTTCGGTCCTCCGAAGGCGGCGCGCACAATCACGTCGAGCAAGCTCATCAAGCGGGTGATCGGCTTGCCGGGGGACGTCGTCGAGAGCGCGGGCGGCAAGGTTCTCGTCAACGGGAAGCCACTGCGCGAGCCGTACCTCGCCAAGGGCGTTGTCACCGACGGCGTCAAGCGCCAGACGATCGCTAAGGGTCGCTACTGGATGATGGGCGACAACCGTGGGGATTCGGCCGATAGCCGGTTCTTCGGCTCCGTCGCCGGAGGCACGATCGTCGGCCGGGCCTTCTTCCACATCTGGCCGTGGCCGGTCGGGTTCATGTAGCAGCCCGCACTCCTGCGAGCTAGGCGGCGCGAGGGGCGAGGCCGACGACGTCGTGGATCGACACGAAGCTGTCGGTGTCTTCCTTGACGAGCCAGAGGCTGTGGCCGTTGAAGCTCATCAGGTCGCCTTCGACGATGCCGCCGCCTACACAGGCGACCCGCACGCGCGTGCCCATCAACTTCTGGGCGTAGGTCCGCTGGACTTCAAGCATCGGGTGCCTCCTCGTCTCGTCGTGCCCGATTTCTTCTGTTGGTTCATCATCGGCAGAAACCGCCTCTACGCCAATCGCCCATGCGGGGCATTTCGCGGTGCCAAAAGGGACTAGTCAGGCGGCGGGACGGGTAGATGAAGCTCATGGCGCCGGCGGTCCTGTTCCTGTTGCTCGGACTCTGGATGGAGGAGCTGGCGCTGGTGGGCCTGCGCTCGGCCAGCCTTCTGGGTGTCGTTTGCCTGGGTTCGGCGGCGCTGGCCCTCGTGGCCTACTACCGCGGCGTGCGTGACACTACGAACACCGCCAGCGCGCTCGCTGCCCTCGGCCGCGCTCGTCGTCGCGCTGTCATTCTGGAGGCAATAGGTCGCTAAAAGAGCGAGTTATTGCCTCCAGAACGGCGGAGCCGAACGTTGTTGAGTCGGGCTGGGGAGATTTGAACTCCCGACCCCTGGTCCCCCAGACCAGTGCGCTAACCGAACTGCGCCACAGCCCGCGACGCTAGCGATCGTATCGGCTACAGGCGGTGCGCCAACCAGGCGAGCCCTTGAACCAGTCGCCACCCGAGATACACGGCAGTGGCGGCCATGAGCAGCTTGAAATGCCACGGCGTCGACGGAGGATCGCCGATCTGGCGGCCACACGACGGGCAGCTCCCGTCGGGCGCCATCGACGTTGGCGTATAGAACCGGGAACAGTCTTCGCACCAGGGCACGCCGTCACCCAGCGGCCAGCCGCGATCGCGGCCCGGCGTTGGCGACCTTGCCGGGCAGCGGGCGGCCCAGAACCGTCGCCAACCGCGCCGCGGCGGTGAGGAGTTGCTCCAGGTCGATGCCGGTTGAGAGGCCGACGTCATCGAGGAGGTGGACGAAGTCCTCGGTGGACAAGTTGCCACCGGCCCCGGCGGCGAACGGCGACCCGCCCAGCCCGCCGATGGACGTGTCGAAGTCGCGCACGCCCAATTCGAGCGCGGCATACGCATTGACCATCGCGGTGCCGCGCGTCTCATGGAGGTGCAGGCCGATGCGCGGTCCGGTCACCGCGACCAGATCGGCGATGCGCCGTGGAGTGGCCATCCCGGTGGTGTCGGCATACGTCGACGCGTTGGCGCCGGCACTCACGAGCCGCTCCCCCAGCGCGTGCACGTCCGCGGGCGCCAGGTCGCCCTCGTAGGGAGAGCCGAACGCGCACGAGACCACGGCGTCTACGTAGGGAGAGGGCCCGATCAGGTCGCGGATCGCCGCAACTTCGGCCACCGACTCGTCGATCGTCATGCGGACGTTCTTGGCGTTGTACGCGGCCGAGGCGGAGACCGTGACGGTGAAATGGTCGATCCCGCACTCCGCGGCGCGCGCCGCTCCCTTCACGTTCGGAACGAGCGCATAGATCGTCACGCCCGGCAGCGGCCCGAGGCTTTCGAGCACGGCGGCGGCGCCGGCCATGGCCGGTACCGCCTTCTCCGACACGAACGACACCGCCTCGATGGTGTGGACGCCGCTTCGGATCAGATCGGCGATCAGCGCGACGCGGGCCCCCACCTCGATGTAAGCCTCGGCCTGGAGGCCGTCGCGAGGTCCGACCTCGCGGATACGAACTTCGGGCATCAGACCGGCGGGATGCCGTGGCGGCGGTCGCTGAAGTGACGGTCGGGGTTGCCCGCCAGCGCGAACCGGCGGATCAGCTCCTCCCGCAACGCCTCGGGCTCGACGACCGCGTCGACGACCAGCTCGGAGGCCAATCGCAGCAGATCGACGTCCTCCTCGTACTCGGCCCGCTTCTCGGCCACGAAACGTTGGCGTTCGCCGTCGTCCTCGATGGCGGCGATGTGGTTGGCGTACACCGCGTTCACGGCCGCCTCGGCCCCCATCACCGCGATCTTGGCCGACGGCAGGGCGAGGGTGGCGGTCGGTGAAAAGGCCGGGCCGCTCATGGCGTAGAGGCCGGCGCCGTAGGCCTTGCGCACGATCACCGAGATCTTGGGGACGGTGGCCTCGGCCACCGCGGTGACCAGCTTGGCGCCGTGGCGGATGATCCCCTGGCGCTCGACCTGCGTCCCCACCATGAAGCCGGGAACGTCGGCCAGGAACACCAGCGGCACGTTGAACGCATCGCACAGCCAGATGAAGCGGGCGGCCTTGTCGGCCGAGTCGACGAAGAGGACGCCCCCCTTCTGCATTGGGTTGTTCGCCACGATGCCGACGGACCGGCCGTCGAGGCGGCCCAAACCGACGATGATCTCTCGGGCGAACAGGGGCTTGATCTCGAGGAAGGATGCGTCGTCGATCAGCGCATCGATGACCTTGTGCATGTCGTAGCCGGCCCGCTCCGACTCCGGGATCATCGACCCCGTCAGCGTCGTCGCCGGCTTCAGCGGGTCGGCCAGCGGCGGGTCGCTGCGCCACGATTGCGGCAGGAAGGAGAGGTAGCGCTTGGCCATCTCGATGGCGTCCTCGTCACTCGCCGCCAGGTTGTCGCCGCAGCCCGACACCGTGGCGTGCATGCGGGCGCCGCCCATCTCCTCGAGCGTGGCCTTCTCGCCGATGACCATCTCGGCCATTCGCGGCGAACCGAGGTACATCGAGGAGTTCGACTCGTGCATGAACACGACGTCGCAGAAACTCGGTATGTAGGCGCCGCCGGCGGCCGACGGTCCGAGCAGGCAGCACACTTGCGGGACCCGGCCCGAGAGCCGCACCTGGTTGTAGAAGATCCGCCCGGCGCCGCGGCGGCCCGGGAACAGGTCGACCTGGTCGGTGATGCGGGCGCCGGCGGAGTCCACCAGCCACACGATCGGAACCTCGTGTCGGAGCGCGGCTTCGGTGAGGCGGACGATCTTCTCGACGGTTCGGGCGCCCCACGACCCGGCCTTGACCGTCGGATCGTTGGCCATGACGCACACCGGTCGTCCGTCGACCCGGCCCATGCCGGTGACGACGCCGTCGGCCGGGAGGTCCTCGACCGACGCGTTGGCGAGCAGTGCATCCTCGACCCAGCTGTCCTCGTCGAGCAGCAGCCCAAGCCGGTCGCGCACGAAGAGCTTGCCCTGGCGCGCCAGCTTCTCGGCGCTGGCCGCCAGGTTGCCCTGCACCGCCCGCTCGGCGGCGGCTCGCAGGTTCTCGGTCACGTCAGGTACGCCGCACCGCGAGGATGGCGACGTCGTCGCTCAGCGGGCCGGTGGCGAAGTCGCGGGCCGCTTCAAGGAGCGTCTTGCACAGCGCGTGGACGTCGGCTCCGGGATCACGGCGGAGGATCCCGGCGATGCGGTCTTCGCCGAAAAGCTGGCCGCCGGCCCGGGCCTCGGCCAGCCCGTCGGTGTACAGCAGCAGCAGGTCGCCGGGGTCGAGGCTCACCTCCCGGCTGTGGTAGTCGGCGTCGGGGTCGAGCGTGAGGAGCGGGCCGGTGGCGCGCAGGCCCCGCACCTCGCCGTCGTGCCAGATCCACGCCGCCGGGTGGCCGGCCGAGGCGATCCGCAGGGTGCTGGCCTCGGAATCGAAAACGACGGCGCACATGGAGACGAGGTCTTCGGGTCGGCTCCCGGCCGACATCAGCTTGTTGAGCTCTTCGAAGGCCTGGGCCGGGTCGCGGTACTGGCGCAAGAAGACCCGCAGGAGGTACTTCACCTGGAACGCGGTGATCGACGGCTCAATCCCGTGGCCGGCTACGTCGCCGATAACCGCGGCTACGCGGCTCGCACCGGTCGGGAACAAGTCGTAGAAGTCGCCCGCCATCGCGCCTTCACCCGACTGGTAGACGTGGCCGATCTCCAACCCTTCGATGTGAGGGAGGTCCTCCGGGGCCAGCCGGTCGGCCCACCGGGCGGGAGCCAGCTGCTCCTGGGCGAGGATCTCCTCGATGCGGCGGTCCAACCGCGAGCGGTCCTCGAGCGCCTGCGCGTCCTTGAGCAGTCGGCCGCTGAACGCCACCGAGTACCCCACCGGCAGCAGCACCAGCAGGCGGGGCACGTCGAAGGCGAACCCGTCGGCTAGTGACGCGATCAGGTTCGTCGCCGCGACCAGCGCGTACAGGACGGTCGTGTGGAGTTCCTTCTGGAACGCCGACCGCAGGAGTTGCGCCGACTCCTTCCCCGCGCCCGAACCGGCGGCGACAGCGGCTTCGGCCCGGCGAGCAGCCCGCAGCAGGCGCAGCGACGAGCGGCCCCATACGACCGCGCCGATCGTGGAGGCCACGGCGATGGCCGCCAGGACCGGGTTGGGCAGCATCGCGGTGGAACGCTAACTCGCGCGGCGCCGGACGCGGAGCTTGAGAGGAGTGGGCCCGAACCTGAAATGCTCGCGGATCCGCCGCTCGAGGTAGCGCAGGTATGGCGCCGGAATGGCCCGGTTGGTGAACAACGTGAAGGTGGGCGGATCGGTGGCGCCCTGGGTGGCGTAGAGGATGCGCACCCCGGGCGCGGCGTGGGCGGCCTGCGCCTCTTGGATCACCTTGTTCAGCTCGCGGGTGGGAACCCGGCGGCCGTAGGCAGCCAGTGCTTCGCGAACAGCGGGGAGCAGCTTGTGAACGCCGAGCGCGGTGAGCGCACTGATCTTGAGGGTCGGCGCGTAACCGAGAAACGACAGCCTGTCGTCGACCTGGTCAACCATGTCGGCCCGCCCGGCGGCGTCGAGCAGCTCCCACTTGTTCAGCACGATGACGGCGGCGGTGCCGGCGGCGTCCACCCGCTCCGCCAAACGCTGGTCCTGATGGGTCACGCCCTCGGTGGCGTCGATCATGAGCACTGCGACGTCGGCCCGGTCGATGGCCTGCAG
>JACDEA010000101.1 GCA_013816725.1 Actinomycetota bacterium | reverse complement strand
GTGCGGCGGTCACCGCGGCGGCGACGCACCACCGCGTGCCCGTCAGCGTTGTGGCGGTGAACCTCACGACCGGCGAACGGGGCGAGAACCTGGCCCGACGCGTCGTGCTCAGCGCCAGCCTCTACAAGCTGTTCGTTGCGCGCGAGCTGTTCCGGCGCATCGCCGCCGGAACCGTGAGCCGCACGCAGGCCAGCGGCGACGGTGCGCACACCGTCGACGAGTGCCTGCGCCTCATGATCGTGATCTCCGATGACGGATGCGGTGTGGCCGGCCTCAACATGGTCGGCAAGGGCGACCTCGATTCCGCATTGCACGACGACGGCTTCTCCGGCACGTACCTCGCCTCGCCCCAGCGGACGACGGCGGCAGACGTGGCCGAGTTGCTGGGCCGCGAACGATCGGGAGCCACCGAGCTGTACGCGTTGCTGGGCCGCCAACAGGTGAACGACCGCATCCCGCCCGCGCTGCCGCCCGGTACTGCCATCGCCCACAAGACCGGCGACCGCACCGGTTGGGCCCACGACGCCGGCGTCATCACGACGCCGAACGGCGATCTGGTCGTCGCGGTCCTCACCGGCCCGTGGTCGTCGCCGTGCTGCCACGAGGAGCGCATCGGCCCGCTCGAGCGCGAGGCCTTCGCCCTCATCGGCGCCGTGGCCCGGCGCGTCTACGACTACGTCGTCGGCTAATCAAAGGAGCCACGAGAAAAGTTATCCGATTGCGCTTGACATTATCGAACGTATGTTCGTATACTGGTCAACATATCGGGAACCCACTTCCCCTGAGAGGTCCCTCCGAGCCCGGAGGACGCGTTGCTGGCAACACTGCAAAGGATCATCGACGACATGCACGATCTCCTCGCGCACGTCGATCCGGTGGCGCTGCACCCGCGCGACGCGGTGCAGATCCTTGAGGAAACCTGCCGGATCGAGAACCTCGCCTCAGCGATCAAGCTGCTCGTCGCCGACCGGGCCGTCGATGCCTGTGAGTGGACGCGCGGTGGCTACCGCTCCCCCGAGGAATGGCTCTCGCACACGACCGGCACCGGCTACGGCCAGGCCAGAAACGTCCTCGACACGTCCCAGAAGCTCAAGGACCTGCCCGGGTTGGACGACGCGCTGCGGGGCGGGAAGCTGTCGTCGAGCCAGGCCAACGAGGTGGGACCGGCGGCGACGCCGGAGAACGAGACCCGCCTCCTCGACGCGGTGGGCTCTGACAGCGCCAAGCAGCTGCGTCAGCGCTGCGCCAAGGAAAAGGACCGCCGCCGCAGTGAGGAGGAGGAACGGGCCCGCCACGCCCGCATCCACAAGAACCGTCAGTGGCGTTCGTGGACCGATGGCGACGGCTGGCACTGCCAGGGCGATGCCACCGTCGATGTCGGCGCCCGTATCGACGCCGCCATCGCTTCCGAGGCCGAGCGTGTTTTCAAGGCCGCCCACGCCGAGGGCCGCCGCGAGCCCGCCGGTGCCTACCGCATGGATGCGCTGGCCAATCTGATCGAGGGCGGCGGCGCCAAGGCCGACACGACTGTTGTCATTCGCGTCGACGAAGCGCGGCTGCGGGGCCAGGACGGGACCTGCGAGACCGCCGATGGCGCGCCGATGCCCGTCGACGTAGTCATCGGCGCCATCCTGGCCGGCGCGTTCGTGAAGGTCTTGGCCACCGACGGCACCGACGTCTCCCGGGTGGCGCATCCCGGCCGCTACAAGCCGGAGCTGTTGCGCACTGCGATCAACGAGCGCGACGGTTGGCGCTGCGTGCGACCCGGCTGCGGCTCCTCGCATCGCCTCGAGGCTCACCATTACCGCGTCGAGGTTCGGGACCACGGCGAGACCGCCTACTGGAATCTCGCCACCCTGTGTCGGTTCTGCCATCGCCTGGTGACCAACGGCGGTCACCGGCTCGAGGGTGGGCCAGGCGACTGGAAGTGGATCGAGCCGCCGTGATCACTCCGGTTCGCGTAACAAGCGGACCGAGACCACGCACCAAACCGCGCCGTACCCGTCGCGTGACAGAGTGCGACCGTGACTGATCCGCGGGGGCCCGTTCTGGTCGGCGTTGGGATGGTGGAGCAGCGCGAGGAGGATCCCCGGGACGCGGTGGAGGCGCTGGAGCTGATGGTGCGCGCCACGCAACGTGCCGGCGACGACAGCGGCGCGCCCGAACTGTTGAAGCGGATCGACTGGATCGTCACGCCGCGGGGGCAGGCGCGCTACGGGGATCCGTGCCGCGCCATCGGCAGGGTGGTCGGATCGCCGGATGCCACCACGACGGTGGCGCGGGTCGGGATCCTGCAGCAGACGATCATCGGCGACGCTTGCCGGCGTATCGCCGAGGGCGAGATCGACGTGGCCGTCGTCGTGGGTGGCGAGGCGCGCTACCGAGCCCTACGCGGCCGCATCCTCGGCGTAGAGACGCCGGAGACCGAGGACAACGCCATGCCCGACCACCTCCTCGAGTTCGACGGACAGTTGGTGCTGCCCAGCGAGTACGAGGGCGGGCTCGGTGCCATGCCCGTCGGTTATTACGCGCTGATCGAGAGCGCGCTGCGTGCTGCGCAGGGATTGACCGTTGATGACCATCGCGACCGCGTTGCCGGTCTGTACAGCCGCTTCAGCGAGATCGCGGCGACCAACCCGCACGCGTGGCGCCGCCAGCCGGTGACCGCCGAGGAGATCCGCGACGCGTCGGCCAGGAACCCGATGCTGGCGTTCCCGTACACGAAGCTGCACAACAGCTCGTGGAACGTCGACCAGGCCACCGCGCTGCTGCTCTGCTCGGCCGGGGCCGCCGCGGCAGCGGGTGTCGATCGCTCGCGTTGGATCTTCCCCCTCGCCAGCGCCGAGTCCAACCACGCGTTGGCTTTGTCCGAACGGCCGCAACTAGCCGACGTTCCTGGCGTTCGTGTCGCGGGCCAACGGGCCTTCGAAGCCGCCGGTGTGACCGCCGGCGATCTCGACCTGGTCGAGCTGTACAGCTGTTTCCCCGTCGCGGTGCAAACCCACGCCCGTGAGATGGGGATCGGCGACGACGTCGACTGGACCGTCACCGGGGGCATGCCCTTCGCCGGTGGCCCCTTCAACAGCTACGTGCTCCAGTCCACCGGACGAATGGGCGAGTTGCTCCGCGAACGTGCTTCGGGCGTGGGCGTCGTGTCGTCGGTGTCGGGGCTGCTGACCAAGCACGGCGTGGCCGTGTGGTCGTCGGCGCCGGGGACGCGCCCTTTCGCCCTTCTCGACGTGACCCGCGAGGTCGATCGGTCGGTCACGGCGTGTCCGGTTGTGACCGAGGCCAACGGCGCCGGCACGATCCTCGGGTGCACCGTGGTGTACGAAGGCGAGGGTCGCCACGGAGTGGCGATTGTCGACGTGCCCGACACCGGCCACTGCCTGGCGCGCACCGATGACGGCGCGGTGATCGAGGAGCTGGAAACCGTCGAATGCGTGGGCCGCCCGGCCCGCGTCGTCGGGCAGCAGTTCGCGCTCCGGTGAACGACGAACCGGTCGAGGAAAGGTTTTGGTGCTACGCCGACGACGTCGCCTTCGAGGGCGAGGGCACGGGCGAGGGCGAGGGCGCGCCGCTGGCGCCGTCCCACTCGTAGTCGGGCGCGACCACTTCGTCGGGTCCCTGGTTCCAGTCGTTGAGCGATTCGCGGTAGAGCTGGCGCACGACCCACAGGAAGTAGAGCCCGGCGGGCACCGACAGCCAGTCGATCAGCCTGCTGTGCATGTCGTCGTGGTATCGGCCGGCCAAGGCGTAGGCCGCGAACACGGCGTGCATCACCGCGCACGTCGGGAAGAGTGCCGACAAAGACAGGCCGGAGACCGACCAGCCGCCGAGCGTCGAGCGGTTGCCGAGTTGGGTGCGCAGAACCCACCAGCCGATCGCCATGTAGATGACGACCAGCATGATGTTGGCTCCCACCACCGGTTCGATCCCGCCGCTGCGTCTGCTGCTCAGCACGACGTCGGCGATCGACGCCGTGATCACCGTTCCGTACACGGCGCCGCCGACGGCGGCGACGGCGAGCCAGCGCGGTGTGCTCGGGATGAAGCGGTCACCGCGCCCGCCGGTGAACGCCTCGACACGCAGTAGTAGCCAGATGACGCCGACCGGCAGCCCGACCGTCACCGCGACCAGGTCGAGTACTCCTCCGTGACGGCCCTCGAGCCCGAGGTGCAGAGCGTGCGCCAGATGGTGGGGCCCGCACGTGAAGGCCATGCAGATCAAAGCCAACCCGAAGTGCGAGAACCCGAAGGTGGCTCGGTCGCGGCGCATCTCGACGACGGTCATCACGCCGATTCCGCAGTAGGCGAGCCCCAGGAGGAGGTTGAGCGCGGCAATCGCGGCGGTCATGCGCCTCTCCGGTTCGGGACGCCGATCTGGCGCATGAACTCCCGGATGCTGGAGTCCTCGCCCAGGCCCTGTCGGCCGTTCGGCGACGGTCCGCGTAGTTGCTCGCGTGCGGACCGGGGGAACGCAAGGGTGAAGGTGGTGCCCTTGCCTTTGGCGCTGCGGACGCCGATGTGGCCGCCCATGGCCTCGACGAGTGAACGCACGATGTTGAGCCCCATTCCGGTCCCTCGCGGGAAATTGGTTTGCGCGACGTCGCCCTGCCAGAACTGCTCGAAGCATCGGGCCGACTCTTCCCCGGTCATGCCGACGCCGAAGTCGGCGACGCTTATCCGCACCCAGTGGCGATCTGACGCGCCGGAGACCACCACCGGCCGACCCGGCGGGGAGTATGTGATGGCGTTGCCGAGGACGTGGTCGAGAACGGTGCGGAGTGCCCGGCGCTCGGCCACGACCTCGCCCAGCTTCGCCGAGGCCTCGAGCAGCACCGCCCGACCTGTGGTCTGCCGCAGCGCCTGGGTGCGCTCGGCCAGCAGGCCGTAGATGCCGACCGGTTCGACGTCGGGTACGACGCGCCGGCCTGCGTGCTTCCAGTGGCCCAGTTCCTCGGCCGGCACCGGCGGGCTCCAGTAGAAGCCCTGCGCCCGGTCGCAGCCCAGCGCGCGGACCGCGACGAGTTGGTCCTCGTTCTCGACACCCTCGGCGACCACCAAGAGGCCCAGCGCGTGCGAGAGGTTGATCACCGCGGCGACGATGGCGTCGGCGGCCGGGTCCTCGCCGATGCCGATTACGAAGCTTCGGTCGATCTTGACCACGTCAACGGGAAAGCGCCGGAGATAGCTGAGCGACGAGTAGCCGGTACCGAAGTCGTCGATGGCCAGCCGGATGCCGAGTGCCTTAAGGGCCGCGAGCATCTTGATCGAGCCGGGAACGTCGTCCATCAGCACGCTCTCGGTGATCTCGAGGCACAGGCGCGCCGGAGCCAGACCGCTTTCGTCGAGGGAGCGCTGGACAGTGTCGACGAGACTCGGCTCGGCCAGCTGCGAAGCCGAAATGTTGACGGCGACGTTGGACGGGTCGCGTTCGGGGTCGCTTGTCCAGCCCGCGACCTGGCGGCACGCGTCTCGCAGCACCCACTCGCCGAGTTCGACGATGTCGCCCGACCGCTCGGCGATGGCAATGAACTCGTCGGGCCCGACCAGGCCGAGTCTCGGGTGCTGCCAGCGCACCAACGCCTCGACGCCGACCGTCGTGTCGGTACGCAGCTCGACTTCCGGCTGGAAGTACACGCGCAGCTCTTCGTTGGTGACCGCCGTGCGCATTTCCTCGGCCCGGCGCACGCGGGCGAGGCCGCGGACGCGCCGGGCATGATCGAACATCACGAACTGCGCCCGACCGTTCTCCTTGGCCTCGTACATGGCGGCGTCGGCGTCGTGGAGAAGCGCGTCGGCCTCGGTGGTCGGGCTGCTCGTGCACGCCACCCCTACGCTCGTGCTGGTCGGCACCAACCTGCCGTCGAGCCGCAACGGATCGCCCAGCGCTTTCACGACGCGAGCGGCGAGTTCGGCGGCGCCCCGTTCGGTGACGTCCTCGCACAGCACTGCGAACTCGTCACCGCCGAAGCGGGCGATCGTGTCGCTGGGGCGCAGCATGGCGGCGAGGCGCGCCGTGGTCACGCGCAGCGCTTCGTCGCCCGCCGCGTGGCCGTACTTGTCGTTGATTGCCTTGAAGCGGTCGATGTCGAGGAACAGCAGCGCGAGAGCGGAGGTCCGACGGTCGAGTCGCCGGATCGCGTGCTCCAGGCGGTCCATGAACAGCGACCGCTCGGGCAAGCCGGTCAGCCCGTCGTGAAGAGCGAGCCGGGTGAGGTTTTCCTCGGCCAGCTTCCGCTCGGTGATGTCCTGACACACGCCAAGGGCCCGCGCCGGCGCGTTGTCGGCGTCGACCACGACACGGCCCCGGCAGTGCACCCAGCGCAGTGCGCCCTCGGGGGTGACGGCGCGATGCGATACGTCGTAGGGCTCGAGGGTGTCCAGCGCCTGCTCGACCTCGCGCAAGAGCAGCGCCCGGTCCTCCGGATGCACGAGTTCGAGGTACGCGGCGACCGTCACCGGAGCGTCGCGTCGCTCGACGCCGTAGATGCGACACATGCCGGCGGACCACCTCACGGTGTCCGGCGCGATCTCCCACGTCCAGTTGCCGACGCGGGCGATCTCCTCGACCTCGCCGAACTGCGCCTCGAGGTCGCCCAGCGCAATCGACGCCGCCTGTGATGGCACTTCGGGCGCGCGCTCGAGATCGTCGGCGCGACCAGCAAAGCCCATACCGCCAGCGTGTAATGCTCCGCGGCACCGGGCAATGGCCCGTAACGACCATTCCGGATAGTCATAACGTGAGTACGTGAGCCGGGTGGAATACGACGAATTCGGGTTGTTCCATGAGAACGCCGAGGAGTACGGCCTGCCCTATGACGGGCCGCCGGTAGTCGCCCGGCGGTCAGTGGACCTCGGCGACGGGCGGGCGCTCAGCGTACTGGCTTGGGGCGAGGCCTCGCCCGAGTTGGTGTTCCTCCACGGCGGCGCCCAAAACGCCCACACGTGGGACACCGTGGCGCTCGCGCTCCGACGCCCGATCGTGTGCCTCGACCTTCCTGGCCACGGGCACTCCGACGGGGGACGGCAAGGCGCGCTCGGGTTGGCCGCCAACGCCGAGGACGTCGCCGTCGCCGTGCGCGCGCTGGCGCCCAATGCTGCGGCGGTCATCGGCATGTCGCTGGGTGGGGTGACGACGCTGGCGTTGAGCCGGGTCGCGCCGGAGCTGGTGCGGGCCATGGTGCTCGTCGACGTGACACCGGGCGCCAACGCCGAGAAGGCCGCGCCGATCGTGGCGTTCATCAACGGCCCCGAGAGCCTCGCCGACTTCGACGAGATCCTGGCCCGAACGATCCAGTTCAACCCCACGCGGTCGGCGGCGTCGCTGCGCCGCGGCATCCTCCACAACGCGGTACAG
>JACDEA010000100.1 GCA_013816725.1 Actinomycetota bacterium | reverse complement strand
CCCCCACGACCGCGCGTAGCCGGCGGACACCGCGGCGGCCGAGTCGGCGACCTGGTCATAGGCCTTCGTAAGTTCCGGCTCGATGTCGGCGACCAGCGCCTCGCGCGCGTCGGCCAGCGCGGTCCCCTTTTCCGCCAGCCGCGCGTCCCATACGTCGAGGGTGTCGACGATCTCGGCGGAGAGGCGACCGCCGGCCTGCTTCAGCAACGCGTTGCGCTGGCGCAGGATGCGATCGACCTCGGCTTGTAATTCCGCGTGCCTCGGCTGCACAGCCACGAGCAGCTCGTCGAGATACTGCCGGCGGCCCGAGGGACCTCCTTTGACCAGATCGAGGTCGTCGGGGCCGAACACGGTGACCCGGAACGCGCCGAGGAGGTCGCGGGACCGCCGTAACGGTTGTGAGTTGACCAGGACCCGCCCTTTGCCGCCGCCGACGATCTCGGTCTCCACCAACATGCGACGGCCGTCGCGTTCGCCCTCGGCCCGCACGACCGCGCTAGTGGCGCCGACCCGGATGAGCGCCTCGGTGGGCGCGCCCCGGAAGCTCGCAAGTGTGGCCAGGTACCCGAGCGCCTCGAGCAAGTTGGTCTTGCCCTGGCCGTTGCCGCCGGCGACCACGGTGAGCCCGTCGTCGGGAATGGCAATGTCGGCCGACGCGTAGTTACGAAAATCCGTGAGCCAGAGACGGGTCACTCGCATGCCGGGCCGGGGCGCGTCGTGGGCGGTGAGTCAGGTGACCCGGACGGGCATCAACAAGTACAGGTATTCCCCTGAGGCCTCGGTGGCCCGAAGTGTGGCCGGCTTCAACGCGTCGAGGGTTTCCAGCAGCACCTCGCCGCCCGTGATCGCCTCCACACCGTCGCTCAGATACGCCGGGTTGAACGCCACGGTCATCTCGGCGCCCTCGTATTTGGCGTCGACGTCCTCGGTGGCCTTGCCCTCCTCCGGGTTCGTCACGGTGAGCTCGACGCCGTCGGCTCGCATGGCGAGGCGCACGGGTGTGGTCTGGTCTCGCACCAGGAGCTTGACCCGCTTGACCGCGTCGAGCAGCGCTTCCTTGCTGATGATCAGCCGGTTGGGGTAGCTAGCCGGTATGAGCTGGCGGTAGTTCGGGAACTCACCCTCGATCAGGCGCGTGGTGAGACGAACCTCCCCCACCTCGAACGTGACGTCGTGCTCGCCGAGGCGCAGAGTGACCTCCTGCGCGCCGCTGAGGAGCCGTTGTAGTTCGGCCAATGCGCGCGACGGTACGAGAACCTTCTGCCCCTCGCGAAGCACATGCGCGCCCGGCAGGTCGCGGACGGCGAGGCGATAGGAGTCGGTGGCCACGAGGCGCAGCCCGCCTTCCTCGGCGGCCACAAGGACTCCCGTGAGCACCGGCCGGGCGTCGTCGGCGCTGGCGGCCCGAACCACCTGGCGTAGGGCGTCGCTGAGGTCGGCGGCGGGCAACGTGACCGCGCCCGACTGGTCGGGCGGTGCTGGGAGCCGGGGGAAGTCGTCGGCGGCCAGGGACCGCACGGCGAACTGCGATCGACCCGACGCGATGCGAACCTCTTCGTCGTCGGACTCGATCATCACCGCACCGGGTTCGAGGGCGCGCACGATGTCGGCGACCAATCGTGCCGGAACGACGCAAACACCGTCCTCCCCGCCGGCCACGGTGGTCTTGGCCTGAATCGTGAGATCGAGGTCGGTGCCGGCGACGAGCAGTTGGTCGCCCGCCACTTCGAGGCGAACACCAGCGAGGATCGGAAGTGCTCCACCTCGCGCCGAAACAGCGCGGCCAGCGGTGGCCAGGATCTCGGCCAGCGTGTCGCGTTCACAGCGAAACTTCACGTTCTCGTCCTTGAAAGTAAGTAGATGTAAAACGGAGAAGCGGTAGTAGGTCCTGTGGATTGGGGACAAGCATCCGATTCCGCAGGTCGGGAGCTATGCGGCTGTCCCACCGGTGTCCCCAGGATCCCACAGGGGTGTGTCAATAATCGGCGCTGCCCCGAGCCGTCCCCCGACAGCCCTCGGTAACGCACAGCGTCATCCACCGCTCTTGATCCGGTGGATGAGTTCGGTTACCTGGTCGTAGATCTGGCGGCGCTCCTTCATCAAGCCACTGATCTTCTCGACGGCATGGATCACCGTCGTGTGGTCCCGGCCGCCGAATTCGCGTGCAATGGCGGGATAGCTGAAGTCGGTCAGCTCGCGGCAGACATACATCCCGACCTGGCGGGCAGTGACCAGTGGCCGGCGCCGGTTCGTGCCGCAGATGTCCTCCACGCTGAAGCCGAACGTGGCCGAGGTTGCGTCGAGGATGAGTTGCGGTGTGATCTGCCGCGGTTGGCCGCCCGAGATGATGTCGGCCAGGACCTTCTCGGCCAGCACGAGGGTGAGCGGCTCACGATTGAGGCTGGCGAAGGCCGACACCCGGATGAGCGCGCCTTCGAGCTCGCGGATGTTGTCCTTCACGTGCGTGGCGATGAGGTCGAGGACGTCGTCGGGGATGTGGGTGCGCTCGCCCTCGGCCTTCTTGCGCAGGATGGCGAGGCGGGTCTCGAGGTCGGGCGGTTGCACGTCGGCGATCAAGCCCGACATGAAGCGGCTCTGGAGGCGGTCCTCGAGGGTTGCGATCGATTTGGGCGGGCGGTCCGAGGTGATGACGATCTGCTTGCTGGCGCCGTAAAGGTGGTTGAACGTGTGGAAGAACTCCTCTTGGAGCCCTTCCTTGTTCTCCATGAACTGGATGTCGTCGATGAGAAGGACGTCGCACTCGCGGTAGCGGCGCTTGAAGCCGATCGTGGTGTTGGTGCGGATGGCGTCGACGAACTCGTTCATGAACGTCTCCGTCGACACGTAGCGAACCCGCCGGCCCGGGAAGTTGGTGAGCACGTAATTGCCGATGGCGTGGAGAAGGTGGGTCTTGCCCAGCCCCGTGTCGCCGTGGATGAACAGCGGGTTCCACGAGCGCGCCGGGTTCTCGGCCACCGACAGCGCGGCGGCGTGGGCGAAGCGGTTGGTATTGCCGATGACGAACGCATCGAAGTCGTACCGGGGGTTGAGCGGCGCATCGGCGACCCGGCCAGGCGTGGTGACGGGCGGCGTCGTCGCCGCCGGAGGACTGGCGTGGGCGGCGCCTGCGTCCTCGTCGGTCCGTTCGGGCGGTCGGGGCGCCGGGGGCACGTCAGTGCGGACATCTATGTGGATCTGCACGGGGTTGCCCACCGCGGCGGCCACGGTCTGCTCCACCAGGCCGAGATAGCGGTCCTCGAGGCGCTCCTTGACGAGGGAGCTGGGCACCGCCAGCACGAGCCGCTCGTTGTCGGCCGACACGGGACGGATGCCATCGAACCACGTTCGCCAGGTCGCGTCCGAGACCTGAACGCGCAGCGCGTCAGCACACGTATTCCACAGGGGTGCTGCGTCCGTCACCAGCTTCTCCGCCTTCCCCGACCGCGTCGGTCCACAATTCAGTCCACAACTGTGGATAACTCCATACGCCGCCCCCCAGCGGCTCGCCCCGGGGAAGGAGGACGAACTGGACCGATGGGCTGACGGACCGAAGTTCTGGACCGTAGCACCGGGCTCATAGGGTATCTACGGCTGGTCAAAAGAGCGTTCTGACCTGCGGAAATGCCCATTTTTCGACCCGCGGTGGCGCTGGGTTGCCCGCAGGGCTCGCGGCCTCTACCCTTAGCGACAAACCGGGGCGGACCCGGGTTCCCCTTTTCGCTGCTCAGCCCTGTCAAACAACGCCACGGACGGGGTCAGCAGCACGTTTTGTTCCGTGGTGGGGCCGAGGAGGCCATGAGTGAAGCGCACGTTTCAACCCAACACTCGCCGGCGGGCGAAGAACCACGGCTTCCGGCACCGGATGTCGACTCGCGCCGGCCGCGCCATCCTGGCCGCCCGGCGCCGCAAGGGCCGCACCCGGCTCAGCGCCTGACCCGATCGTCTGTCTGGCGGCTACGGGGCCGCGACCGCATCGAGGCCGTGCGCCGGGCCCGCCGCTCGAGCACCGGCCCGGTATGGATCAGGCACGCAGCCGAGGCCGTGCCGAGGGGCTCTCCCCCCGAGGTGGGCTTCGCCATCGGGCGCCCCGTCGGCCACGCCGTGGAGCGCAACCGCTTGCGCCGTCGGCTCAGGGCCCTGATGGCCGACCTGGCGCCCGAACTGGCGCCCGGCGCCTACCTGGTGGGAGCCGGCCCGGCCTCCACCGTTCTGTCCTATGCCGAACTGGGCGCCGCCCTCCGTGCCTGCCTGGCCAAATCCGGCGCCCTGAGCCCGGCGGCCGGCGAATGACCGCCCCCGTCGCGGATACCCCGACCCATCGGGCCATCGGTGCCCGTGTACTAATGGGGGGGATCACCCTCTACCAGCGCCTACGAGCGGGGCGCCCGTCGCCCTGCCGGTACTGGCCTTCGTGCTCGAACTATGGCCTCGAGGCCATCGACCGCCACGGCGGGGGCCGGGGCTTGTGGCTCACCCTCCGGCGGGTTCTCCGGTGCCACCCATGGGGCGGCGCCGGGGTCGATCCCGTTCCCGATTAGGAAGTGACCGATGTTTAACATTCTCGCTGGGCTCCTCGCGTTCTTCTACGACAACGTCGTTCAGGACTACGCCGCCTCCATCGCCCTGCTCACGATCACCGTGATGCTCGTCCTGTCGCCACTCACGTGGAAGGGCACCCGGTCGATGCTGGCGATGCAGCGCCTGCAGCCCGAGATCAAGCGGCTCCAGGCCAAGCACAAGGACGATCGTCAGGCGCTGAACGAAGCGATGATGGCGTTCTACAAGGACCACAAGGTCAACCCGCTGTCCGGGTGCCTCCCGCAACTCGTCCAGTTCCCGGTGCTCATCGTGATGTTCCGGGTCATCAGGGGCCTCACCCACACCGCCGGGCCGCAGTACGTCGACAAGGGCACGCAGCTGTTCCAGGCGCTCAAGGACGCCGGCGGCCACATGGTGTCGTTGGGCGTAGATTTCTCGCAGCGGGCGGGGGCGACCAAGGGCAGCGACGCCATTCCGTTGTACATCCTGATCGCCATGGTCGTCGCTACCAGTTTCTGGCAGAGCAGGCAGATGATGGCCCGCAACCCGGCGGCGGCACAGGCCAACCCGCAGATGCAGATGATGCAGAAGTTCTTTCCGCTGCTCTCAGGCCTGATTTCGTTCAACCTGCCCGGCGGCGTGGTCCTGTACTTCCTGGTCTCGAACTTGTTCCGCATCGCGCAGCAGACCCTCATGTACCGGCTGGACCCGTCGCTGACCGCCGAGGTGAAGAAGGAAGTCAAGGAGATCGACGCCAAGGCCGACGAGATCGAGCGCAAGCATCGCAGCGGTGACTCGACGGCGGAGCGGGGCAACGGGTCGAGGCCGGCGGGACCATCCCGCAATGGCAACGGCGGGGGCCGGCAGAACCAGGGATCGAGCAATCGGCGATCGCGCAAACGACGTTCGCGGAGGCGCTGACATGGAATGGGTCGAAACGACGGGGAGAACCGTCGAAGATGCCAAGGAAGCGGCGCTGGATCAGCTGGGCGTCGACGCGCAGGACGCCGAATTCGAGGTGATGGCCGAGGCCAAGGGCGGGCTGTTCGGCCGCTTGCGGTCAGAGGCCCGCGTGCGAGCCCGGGTGCGCCCCACTCAGCCCCGGCCCAAGGAAGACCGCCGCGAGCGGCGCCGGCGGTCGAGCCGTGAGGGTTCCGAGAACAAGCCCCGGCGCAATGACCAGCCCGGCGCGAGTTCACCGCGGGCGGCTGGCGGTGTCAGGAGCGGCGACAGCAGCGGTGAGTCCACGGACACGGCGGTGGCCAGCGACACGGCTCGCCGTGAGCGGCCCCGGCGGGCGCCGCGCCGGGGGGAAGGCAACGGGCAACGAGAGGCGCGCGACGCGCGGGAGGTACCGGAGATGACTTTGGCCGAGCAGGCGGAGGTGGGCCGCGAATTCCTCGTCGGGCTGGTCGCCAAATTCGACCCCGCGGCCACCGTCGAGGTCGAAACCGTCGACGACGACACGCTGCGTCTCGCCGTTCGCGGTGGCGAGCTGGGCCTCCTGATCGGCCCGAAGGGCCAGACGCTCCAGGCCATCCAGGAACTGGTAAGAACGGTCGTGCAGCGTCACACCACCAGCCGGGAGGGCTGGTTGGTCGTCGATGTGGCCGAGTACCGCCAGAAGCGAACAGCCGCGCTGGAGAAGTTCGCTCAAAACGTCGCTACCCAGGTGCTGCAGACCGGCCAGTCGACGGCGCTGGAACCGATGAGCCCCGCCGATCGCAAGGTCGTGCATGACGCCGTCAACGCCATCGATGGGGTCACGACCACGTCGGAGGGCGAGGACCCCCGTCGCCACGTCGTGATCATGGCGGCAGCCGGCTGACCAGGGTAAAGGCGGTATTGGAGGCGGCGCAGGAGCGCGGCTTCCTCGGGCCGGCGCCGGTGGAGGAGCACTGGCGCCACGCCCTCGGGTTCGCTGCGGCGATAGCCGGGTCCGAAACGAAGATGCCTTCAACGGCGTTGGACCTCGGCGCCGGCGGTGGCGTGCCCGGGCTGGCGCTGGCTGAGCACTGGCCGTCGTCTCGTTGGACCCTTCTTGACGCCGAGCTACGGCGCGTCCGCTTTCTCGCCGAGGCAGTCGAGGACCTCGGCTGGGGCCAGCGGGTTACCGTCGTTCACGCCCGGGCCGAGGAGGCCGCTCGGACCGACATGCGCGGTAGTGTCGAACTGGTGTGCGCCCGGTCATTCGGATCACCGGCGGTCACCGCCGAGTGCGGCGCCCCGTTTCTCCGGGTCGGCGGCGTGCTGGTGGTTTCCGATCCTCCATCGGGTGGTGGCGATCGGTGGCCCGCGGCCGGCGTCGCCGAACTTGGTCTCGATGTCAGCGCCCACGTGGCCGTCGACGGCGGGCACTTCACCGTGCTGAGGCAGGCACAACCCACGCCCGAGAAATATCCGCGTCGACCCAGCGCCCGCACGCGCCATCCGCTGTTCTAAGCCCGACCGGGCTTGATGTTCCACGTGGAACGCCGGGAATGCTTGACCCCCGCCCTTCGGGGAACCACCATGGAGGTGTGAGTGACGCCGATCCCGGCGAGGAAGAACGCGACGTAGAACCCAGCCTCGTCGATCGCGGGCGGGCGATCTTTGACCGTTTGCGCGCCCCTGAGCCTGAAGCGGAGGATCGGCCGACGGCCGACGGTACCGGCGAGGGTACCGGCGACGGCACCGAGGACCCGGGGGGTGAGAGTCCGCATCAAGGCCCGGTGCACGCCGCCGGCGACGTCGCGGTCGCCGCGACAGTCGACGATGCCGAGGTTGCGGCGGCCCCCGACCCCGGGACTCCGCCCGCGACGCCCGCGCCGCCCGCTGCGCCCCCGACG
>JACDEA010000099.1 GCA_013816725.1 Actinomycetota bacterium | reverse complement strand
GAAGCGGTCATCGAAGACCTCGTGGAGCGCTACGACCGCGGCCAACCTGTCCTGGTGGGAACGGCGTCGGTCGAGAAGTCCGAGGTCTTGTCGCGCATGCTCGAAAAGCGCGGCATCCCCCACACCGTTCTCAACGCCAAGCAGCACACCCGTGAAGCAGCGATCGTGGCCCAGGCCGGGCGGCTGCACGGCATCACCGTCGCCACCAACATGGCCGGCCGCGGCGTCGACATCCTCCTCGGTGGCAATCCCGAGGGGTTGGCGCTCCAGGAGGTGCAGGCCCAGGGCCTCGAGCCCGACTCCGACGAGGGCCGCGCCGCGATGCACGAGCTGATGCCCGGCCTCGAGGCGCAGTGCCAGACCGAGGGCGACAAGATCCGCGAGCTGGGTGGCCTCTACGTGTTGGGCAGCGAACGCCACGAGAGCCGGCGCATCGACAACCAGCTTCGCGGGCGGGCCGGGCGCCAGGGCGACCCCGGCGAGAGCAGGTTCTACCTCTCGCTCGAGGACGACCTCATGCGCCTCTTCGCCACCGGCGCAATGAACTGGGTGATGGGCCGGGCCCTACCGGACGACACGCCGATCGAAGCCAAGATGGTCACCAAGGCCATCGAGCGGGCGCAGAACACCGTTGAGGCCCGCAACTCCGAGATCCGCAAGGACGTCCTCAAGTACGACGAGGTGATGGACAAGCAGCGCAAGGCGATCTACGGCCGGCGCATGCAGATCATCGAGGGCGACGACCTGCGCGACGACACCATGGAGATCCTCGAAGAAGCGCTGGCTACGGTCGTTGACGAGTTCGCCGGCGCCGAGTTCGCCGAGGAGTGGGACACCGAGGGTCTCCTACGCGAGGTCAGCGGTTACTACCCCACGCAGTTCACGGCCGAGGAGATGAACCGGGCCGTCACTCCGGAGGAACTGATCGAGAGCCTCGAGGCCGAGGCCATTTCGTACTACGAGCGCCGCGAGGAATCGATCACGCCAGAGGTGATGCGCGAGCTCGAGCGCGAGATCATGCTCCAGATCATCGACCAGCGGTGGCGCGAGCACCTCTCGGAGATGGACTACCTGCGCGAGGGCATCGGGCTGCGGGCCATGGGCCAGCGCGACCCGCTCAATGAGTGGCAGCGCGAGGGCTACGACATGTTCATCCGCATGATGGGCGGCATCAAGGACGACTACCTGCGCTACGTGATGCACGCTGAGGTCGTGGTCGAGGCTCCCGTGCAACCCTCGCTGGAAGGGGCGCAGTACATCGCGGCCGAGGAGCCGGTGCAGCGGCCCGCCTACGCTGCGCCGGTCGTGCCGGAGGCCGACGCGCCGGCCGCCATCGCCGCCGAGGAGCCGGCGTGGGACGACCCGAACTACACGATGGCGCCGGTCATCAGGTCAGAGCATGACAAGGTCGGCCGCAACGACCCCTGCTGGTGCGGATCCGGCAAGAAGTTCAAGCACTGCCACGGACGTTGAACGCTGCCGACCGGTAGCGGGGAACACAGCGTGCGCGACTTCGCCGAGCCAATACAGGCGCTGCATCGCCGGCTCGACGACGCAGCGCGGTATCTGAACCTCGACGTGCTGCGCGCTCGGCTGGCCGAGTTGACGACCGAGGTGGAAAAGCCCGACCTGTGGGACGACGGTGATCACGCCAAGGCCGTGAACATGGAGTACGGCCGGGTGAGCGGCGACGTGCAGCTGGTAGAGGGCCTGCAAGCCCGGCTGGACGACGCGGCCACGTTGTACGAGATGGCGGTGGAGGAGGGCGATGAGTCACAGGAAGGCGAGATCGCCGACGCGGTAGCGGCGCTCGAACGCGAGCTGGCCGCGCTCGAGCTTCGGTCGTTGTTCAGCGGCGACTACGACGAGAACGATGCGGTGTGCGAGGTCCACGCCGGGGAGGGCGGCACCGATGCGCAGGACTGGGCCGAGATGATGCTGCGCATGTACCAGCGCTGGGCCGAGCGGCGCGGGTTCTCGGTGGAGATCGAGGAGGTCACCGAGGGCCAGGAGGCCGGGATCCTCTCAGCCACCTTCATCGTCAAGGGCCGATACGCCTACGGGCTGCTGAGCGCGGAACGCGGGGTGCACCGGCTGTACCGCATCTCGCCCTTCGACTCACAGGCTCGCCGGCAGACGTCCTACGGGGCGGTCGACGTCGTGCCGTTCATCGAGGACGCCGGCGACGAGGTCAAGATCGACGAGAAAGACCTGCGCATCGACCTGTACCGATCGTCGGGCGCCGGCGGGCAGCACGTGAACGTCACCGACTCGGCGGTCCGCATCACCCACCTGCCGACAGGGCTCGTGAGTTCGTGTCAGAACGAGCGCAGTCAGTTGCAGAACAAGACGCGCGCCATGCAGGTGCTCGTCGCCAAGCTGGCCCAGCGCCAGCGCGAAGAGCGGCGAGCCGAACTAGCCGCTCTCAGCGGGCCCCAAGGCCGGGTCAGCCGCCAGGGGAGTTTCATCCGCGGCTACGTGCTGGCCCCGTACCAGCTGGTCAAAGACGAGCGCACCGGCGTGGAGACGGGAAACGTGCAGAACGTCCTCGACGGCGATATCGACCAATTCATGGAGGCCTGGTTGCAATGGCGGCGAGAAGCAGAGGGTGCCTCAAGTTGGTAGAGGCGCGCTTATAAACTCGTCGTTCGCTCATGATCCGTCTCGAGAACGTGACCAAGTCGTACAAGGGAACCACCGTCGCCCTGCGCGAGGTGTCCGTCGACATCCAAAAGGGTGAGTTCGTGTTCCTGGTCGGCCCGTCCGGGTCGGGCAAGTCCACCTTTGTGCGCCTGCTCATCAAAGAGGAGGAGCCCGACGGCGGCGTGATCCACGTGGCCGGCAAGGAACTCCAGAAACTGAGTCCGTGGAAGGTTCCGGTCCTGCGGCGTCAGATCGGTTGTGTCTTCCAGGACTTCCGGCTGCTCCCCACCAAGACCGTGGCCGAAAACGTTGCGTTCGCGCTCGAAGTCATCGGCCGGCCCAAGCACGTGATTGCATCGCAGGTGCCGGTCGTCCTCGATCTCGTCGGTCTGGCCAAGAAGGCCGACAACCTTCCCGGCGAACTATCCGGCGGTGAGCAGCAACGCGTGGCTATCGCCCGGGCGTTCGTCAACCGCCCACTGATCGTCCTGGCCGACGAGCCCACCGGGAACCTCGATCCCAACACCACGGTTGGCATCATGCGGCTCCTCGACCGCATCAACCGTACCGGCACCACGGTCGTGATGGCCACCCACGACCAGGGCATCGTCGATTCGATGCGCAGGCGCGTGATCGAACTCGACCGCGGCACCGTCGTGCGCGACCAGGCGCGCGGCGTATACGGCTACGGAACGGAAACGTAGATGGCCGTTTCCGTCGCCTACGTAGCCAAGGAGACCACGAGCAATCTCCTGCGTAACCTGCTCATGACGCTGGCCGCGGTCCTCACAGTTGCTGTGTCGCTCTCGCTGGTCGGCGGCGCGCTGTTGCTCAAGCAGGGCGTCACCCGGGCCACCATCCAGTGGCGCGGCGGCGTGGAGCTATCGATCTTCCTCAAGCCCGACATCGAGAGCAACCAGATCGACGCGGTGCGGCGCGAGTTGTCGGCCATGCCCGAGGTGAAGCGCCAGACGTTCGTCGATCAAGAAGCGGCGTTCCGCGAGTTCAAGCAGATCGTGAACGTGAAGGACTACAACGACGTCGTCACCGCCAAGGATCTGCCGCCCTCGTTCCGGATTGTGCCGCGCAAGGCCGAGTTGGTCGAGACGATCGGCCAGCGGTTCGACTCGCAGCCCGGCGTTAGCGACGTCGTCTACGCCAAGGAAACGATCAACCGGCTCCTCGACATCACTCGAAAGCGCCAGATTGCCTACTTCGGCGTGGCCACCGTGTTGCTGGTGTCTGCCACGCTGCTCATCCTGAACACGATCCAGCTCGCGATCTTCGCCCGCCGCCGCGAGGTTGCGGTCATGAAGCTGGTCGGGGCCACGAACTGGTTCATTCGTGTGCCGTTCATGCTGGAGGGCATGGTCCAGGGCCTGGTGGGAGCGATGGTCGCGTTCATCGTTGTCTACGCCTTTCGCAACGTCGTGATGGATGTCATTACCGACCCGTCGTTCCAGGTCGGCAGCACGCTGGCCGCCCGTGCGTCCGACGCCATAGGCACCGGCATCTTCCTGCTCTTCGTGGGCGCCATGGTCGGGGCTGTGGGGTCCGCCATCGCCGTGAGGCGCTTCCTGGACGTCTAGCAGCCGCTTTCTAACTTGTGGCTCCTGTTAGTAAAGTGACTGGTGTGACCCGGGCGACACGCATCCTCGTGGTCGCGCTCGCCCTGGTGGCCGGCGCGGTGGCCATGGTCCCGGCGCGGGCGGCCACCACTACTACGAGGCCGGCGACATCGAACTCCAGCCCGACGGCGCCGGCCCAGGTCCAGCTGTCCAACCTGTCGAAGAAGATCGTCGAGGCGTCCCGTGAGGAGTCCGAACTCCTCAAGAAGCTCGACGCCGCCAACGCCCGCAAGTCCGCGTCGGCCCAACGCATCACCGAGCTCGACCAGGAACTGCCGGCCGCCCAGGCCAAGTTCGCAGCCGCCAGCGAGCGGTTGGCCGTGGTCGACGGTGAGCTGGCCGTGGCCGAGGAGCGGCTCTCTCGCGCCAGCGCCCAACTCAAGTTCGGGAAGTCGGCGCTGAAGCAGCGGGCCATCGACGCGTACGTCGGGCGGCCGGACGCGTCGATGCTGAGCGTCGGCGTTCGGGTCGCGACATTCCGGGAGTACGTCGCCCTACGGCAATACATGAACGCGGTGATCCGGACCCACACCCGCATCGTCCACCAGTACGACGACCTGCAACGGGGGGCGGCCGACCTGCAGGACGCCGTCGCCCGCCGCCGAGCGGAGGCCAAGGCCCAGCGCGACGTCGTGGCGCGCGAGCGCAACAACATCGCCGCGGCCCGGACGTCGCAGGAGCAGGCGCGCACCCAGGCGGCGTCCTCGGCCGCCGAAGCGGCCAACCTGCTCAAGGAGGTCCGCGGCCGGCGGGCCGAGTTCCAAGCCAAGTACAACCAGCTCAAGGCGCAGTCCGACGCCATCGCCCGTTTGCTCAAGGGCCGGCAGAGCGGCCAAACGACGGCACCGTCGGGCAAGGGCGTTCTCTCGTCGCCGATCCCGGGCGCGGCGATCTCATCCACGTTCGGGCCGCGAGTGCACCCGATCTTCGGTGACGTGCGAATGCACACCGGCGTCGACTTCGACGCCTCCGAAGGCACCCCCATCCACGCGGCGGCCGACGGGGTGGTGGTGTCAGCCGGCCCGCAGGGCGGCTACGGCAATGCCACGATCATCGACCATGGCAACTCGTTGGCGACCCTTTACGCGCATCAGAGTCGCATAGCCGTGGCCGCCGGGCAGTCGGTCAAGCGGGGTCAGGTGATCGGCTACGTCGGCCACACCGGCTATGCCACCGGCCCGCATCTCCATTTCGAGGTCAGGGTCAACGGCACGCCCGTCGATCCGATGCGGTATCTGTAGCTGTTAGGAGTGCGCTGACTAATTGGGCTGCTCCGCAGCCGCTCCGCAGCCACGCAGTCGTGCGTAAGCGAACGTCACTCCACCGGTGGGTTGGTAGTTAATCAGCACACTCCTAGCTGACGCTGATTGTCAGCTTGTCCATCACGCGCGGTTGGAACGGCACGTGGTTGCCGTCGCCGAGCACCACCCAGACCGTGTGCTCGCCCGGCGTGGTGAACGCGGGAATCTCAATCTTGGTCGCCGGCGTGTGGATGATGTCGGCGGCCTTCGGGATCGGCTGGCCCGCCGCCGTTGGGTCGCGATCGATGAACAGATGAAGGTGCCCGCTGCGGCCTGACGTATCGCCGTCGGCCGGGGTCAGCCGCGCACCCTTGGTCGCCACATGCACCGTCACCGGGTCACCGACCTTGGCAGTGGTGGGCGCCGACGCGTTCAGCGTAGGCCCCTTGACGTGCACGCTCGTGTGCACCACGGCCCGGCCCAGCCGGCGGTGCTCGCCATCGCCGAGCACCACGTAGATCTGGTGGTGGCCTTCGGGAAGTCCCGTCACGACGATGGGCGTCGTCGCGGTGTGGACGATGTCGCCGGTCTTGGGAATGACGCCGCCCGGCGCGGTGGGGTTGCGGTCGATGAAGACGTGAAAGTGCGCAGTGCGCCCCGACGTATCGCCGTTGGCCTTGACGATGCGAACCCCTTGCGCCGCTACCCGCAACGACACCACGTTGCCTCGCACCGCGGTACCGGTAGCCGGCCCTGTCAGTCGCAGAACGGCGTCGGGATTCGGGCCCGCGTCGCGGTCGGATTTGTTGCCGCACGCGGTCGCCGCCGTCGCAGTCAGTAAAAGCGCGATTGCAAGGCGTTTCATCGTGGGCGGCACGCTACCGCGTAGCGTTCGCGACCATGCGCTTCGCGATCAAGACGTCACCGCAGCACACCACCTGGACCGACATGCTCGAAGTGTGGCGGGCGGCCGACGACATCGACGTGTTCGAGTCGGCGTGGACGTTCGACCACTTCTATCCGATCTTCAGCGATTCGACCGGCCCGTGCCTCGACGGTTGGCTGACGCTGACCGCGCTGGCCCAGGCCACCCGGCGATTGCGAGTCGGGGTGCTCGTCACCGGGATCGTGTACCGGCACCCGGCGGTGCTGGCCAACATGGCCGCCACCCTCGACGTCATTTCCGGGGGCCGGCTCGAACTCGGCCTCGGCGCCGGATGGAACCTGGAGGAGTGCGACGCTTACGGCATCGAGCTGGGCTCGCTGAAGGAGCGGTTCGACCGGTTCGACGAAGCGCTGGAAGTGATCACGTCGTTGCTGACCAACGAGACCTCGGATTTCAAGGGGCAGTACTTCACGCTCACGGCGGCGCGGTGTGAACCGAAAGCCGTACAGCGTCCGTACCCGCCGATATGCATCGGCGGAACCGGCGAGAAGCGCACGCTGCGGTCGACAGCGCGCTTCGCGCAGCACTGGAACTATCCGGGCGGCACCGTCGAGGAGTTCTCAAAAAAGCTCGACGTCCTGCGGGGGCACTGCGCGGCAATTGGCCGCGACCCGGCCGAGATCACGGTCTCGACCCACCTGCGCCTCGGTGCCGACGGCGATGTAGGCGCGGTGGTGGAGCAGGCCGAGGGGTACGCCGGCGCCGGGCTCGACCTCGGCATCGTGTACCTCCCGCCGCCGCACACGCCCGCCGTGCTCGAGCCGCTGGCCAAGGCGCTCGCCGCATTGTGACCGGTGAATGGTTCGACGGGGCCCGGCTCGGGATGTTCGTGCACTGGGGGTTCGCCAGCCAGCACGGGATAGAGCTGTCGTGGCCGTTGGTCGGTGGCATACCGGTCCTGCCGTACAGCA
>JACDEA010000098.1 GCA_013816725.1 Actinomycetota bacterium | reverse complement strand
TTCCTCGAGTGGTTGCTCGACACCGGCAAGCTCGAACTCGACGGCGCGTCGCTGGCCGAGCGCGTCGTGTACCACGACTCGTGTTACCTCGGTCGCCACAACGACGTGTACATGTCGCCCCGCAAGGTGATCGGCTCGCTGAAGGGCATCGAGATCGTGGAGGCGCCGCGCAGCGGCAACAAGGGGATGTGCTGCGGCGCCGGCGGCGCGCGTATGTGGATGGAGGAGCACACCGGCAAGAAGGTCAACACCGAGCGCTCGCAGGAGCTGCTCGCTACCGGCGCGTCGCGCATCGCGACGGCGTGTCCGTTCTGTTACATCATGATCGACGACGGCGTGAAGGAGAACGGCCGCGACGACGTGATCGTGCAGGACATCTCCATGCACCTCGTCGACGCCATCGAAGGCCGCGGTGGCCGAAGTGGTGTGTCAGTGGCCGACGGGCCGACGCCCGGCGACGAAACCGTCGAAGCCCACCAACCCGGCTAACCGCCCGCCAGCCGGCGGTCGAGAGAAAGGCGCAGTCGGCAACGTTGCCTGCGCCCCGAGGGACAGCTATCGGCGAAAATTCTCGTAGTAGCGGCTCGGGGTCGGGCCGCGCTGGCCCTGGTACTTCGAGCCCACGTTCTTGCTGCCATAGGGCGACTCCGCCGCGGTCGTCATCATCAAGAAGCTGATCTGGCCGATCTTCATGCCGGGGTACAGCGTGATCGGCAGGTTGGCCACGTTCGACAACTCGAGGGTCAGATGTCCGTTCCAACCGGCGTCGACGAACCCCGCGGTCGAGTGGATGAGAAGCCCCAACCGACCGAGCGAGCTCTTGCCTTCGAGACGGGCCACGAGGTCGGCCGGGAGCTTGACCCGCTCAGCGGTGGAGCCCAACACGAACTCGCCGGGATGCAGGATGAACGGCTCGTCGTCGGGGTCGACCTTGATCAACTCCGTCAGGTTCTCCTGGTCCTCTTTGACGTCGATCACCCTCGACGTGTGGTTCAGGAACACGCGGAAGTAGCGGTCGAGACGGAGGTCGACCGACGACGGCTGTATGCAGGACTCGTCCAGCGGGTCGATCTCGACCCGCCCGGCGGCGAGTTCCTCGCGGATGGTTTGGTCCGACAGGATCACGGCGGCTCACGCTAGCGACCCGAGCCACGGCAGCCGCCACCGAGCGGAGCGGCCGGCGGGAGAGGGCAGCACCGTACGGGCCGTACACTGGGGGACGGTTCAAGGGGAGGCTCCACGTTGACTGCGCGGCGGGCAAGGACGATTTTCGTGATCGCGGTGGTGGCCGCGACGGCGTTCACGGCGGTGGACCGCGCCGGTGCCGACAAGCCGCCTACGCCGCCGGGCTTGGCCAACAAGCCGAGCAAGGCCGTCTGTCCGCACGGCGGCGGCAAGGAGGCCGCCCGTTGTCACGCCAAGGTGGTCACCAAGGCCGACGAAGTCACGCCCGACGCCACGACCTCGCCGTCGGCAAGCGCCTATACCCCCGCCGACCTGCGCTCGGCCTACGCGCTTCCCAGCAGCGGTGGTGCCGGCCAGACGATCGCGGTCGTCATCGCCTACGACAACCCCAACACCGAGACCGACCTCGGGGCGTACCGGACGCAGTTCGGTCTTCCGCCGTGCACGACGGCCAACGGGTGTTTCAAGAAGGTGGACCAGAACGGGCAGCAGGCATACCCGCCGCCCAACGTTGGGTGGGCCCAAGAAGCGGACCTCGACCTCGACATGGCCTCCGCGGTGTGCGCCTCCTGCAAGCTCCTGTTGGTCGAAGCCAGCTCGACCCGCGTGTCGGACCTCGCAATCGCCGTCGACCGCGCCGCGACGATGGGCGCCAACGCCATCAGCAACAGTTACGGCGCGCCGGAGTGGTACGGCGAGACCGGGTACGAAGGTTTCTACAACCATCCCGGCGTCATGATCACGGCCAGCACCGGTGATGACGGTTACGGCATGGAGTACCCCGCGGCTTCGCAGTACACGACCGCGGTAGGCGGCACGCGGCTCGTGCGTAGCAGCAGCGCCCGAGGTTGGTCCGAGACGGTGTGGAGCGGTACCGGCGGCGGCTGCAGCGCGTACGTGCCCAAGCCCTCGTGGCAGCACGATGCCGGGTGCGCGAAGCGCTCCGCTGCCGACGTCTCGGCGGTCTCCGACCCGAGCACCGGTGTTGCCGTGTACTCCAGCTATGGCTCCTCCGGCGGAGCGAATTGGTTCGTCTTCGGGGGGACGAGCGTGGCCGCGCCCATCGTGGCCGGCGTCTACGCACTGTCGTCCAACAGCGCGAGCCTCACCTACGGCTCGCAGGCCTACGGCCACACCGGGGCACTGAACGACGTGATCTCCGGTACCAACGGCTCGTGCGGCGGGTCGTACCTGTGCACCGCGGGCGCGGGCTACGACGGCCCCACTGGGCTTGGTACGCCCATCGGTCTCGGCGCGTTCGGCGGGCCCGACACCGTGCCGCCCCCCACCACGCCGACCACCAGCGCGAGCACAACGACAACGAGCACGACGCTGGCTCCGACGACGACCACGACCACCGTCGCGACGACGACCACCACGGGTGCGCCGACGACTACCACGGTGGCACCGACAACGACCACCAGGCCGGCTCCAACGACCACGACGACAACCCCGCCGGCGACGGCGCCGCCCGGTTCGCCCTCGGCACCTACCAGCGTGACGGCGGTGCAGGGCGGAAGCCCGGGTGTGCTCGTGTACTGGTATCCCCCGTCCAGCTACGGATGCAGCTATCCGGTCACCGCGTTCCGCATCTACCGCAGCACGGCGCCCGGAGCCGAGACGCTCCTCGCCTCGGTGGGCGGCGGCACGTATCAGTACCAGGACACCACCGCCACGGCCGGCGTGCGCTTCTATTACATGATCACGGCGGTCAACAGCTGCGGCGAGGGCCCGCGCTCCGCCGAGGCGAGCGCCGTCGGCCGCTGAGGCAGGGCGCCACCCACGCCGCCGCCGATACGATGACGGCCCACGCGGGCGTAGTTCAGCGGCAGAACATCAGCTTCCCAAGCTGAGAACGCGAGTTCGATTCTCGTCGCCCGCTCAAGCGCGCGCACCATTGCAACCGACTTCGATTCGCGCGCACCCGTACTCCCACCCAATGTTCGATTATGAGAAAATATTGTCAATCTGACACGATCGAACTAGCGTCCCGCCCGACGCTCAACGTTCTGGGGGCTCCTCATGCACATGAACCGCGCCTTGCTCCGCACGCTGCTCGTCATCGGCGTCGTCGCCGGCTCGGTCCTCTCGCCCGCCAGTCCTCGAGCCGGGGCAGACCCCGAGCCGACCGACGCCCAGCCAAGGCTCCTGTTCTCGGCCGCCGACGTACCCGCGTATCGGGCGCGGTTCGCGCAAGCGGGCATCCCACGACAGGCCTGGCAGCGCGTCGTGGAAAAGGCCGAAGGCCATCTGCTGAAGGTCCAACCCGATGTCATCCGCAACACCGACTCCGTCGACCCGTTTGCGCTGAACACCGGCACCGACCGGCCCTACAACCTGCAGAATGAGATGCCGACGTACTTGGTCGAGCTCGGGTTCGCCTACCAGATGAGCGGCAACTCACCGGCGACGCGGGACCAGCGCTTCGGTCGCCGCGCCATCGATCTGCTCTCCGCTCTGGGCGACAAGAAGTTTCCCTTCTGGTCGGGACAGGATCTCGGCATCGGCGATCTCAACGAGGGCATGGGCCTGGCCTTCGACTGGACCTACGAGATGATGACGCCGGCCGAGCGCACAAAGATCATCGGCGACTTCGTCGCCAACGAGAAGCTCTTGTTCCGCAGGCCGTTGCTCGAGCCGAAGAACGCTTACGCCGACAACCTCAACGTCAGCAACTGGATGGGCGTGACAACCGGCGGAACCGGTCTCCTCCTGCTCACGCTCCGCGGCCGGCCCGGTGTGCCGGCGCAGTGGTACGAGGTCAACCCGGCTACGCCGGTGACCTATTGGGAAAAGGCGCTCGAACGCATCAAAGACTTCTTCGACCACTCGGTTGATCCGAACGGCGCCAACCTCGAAGGTCTCACGTACGCGGTGTACGGGATGAAGAACGCCATCCCGTTCGCCAAGGCGCTCCAGCGCAATGGCTACGGCGATGTCTTGGCCGGCACCGGCGTCGGCGGCCTGTCTCGATGGGTGGCACTCGAGCAGTTGCCGGGTGAGGGCGAGAACTTCGTGCCGCTCAACGACTCGCAGCGGACGATGTACGGCGTCGACCTTTTCTCGCAACTCTTCGCCATCAACGCCGACGACGGCGTCGCGCAGTGGTTGTGGCGGCGCACGGTCGGTCCGCTCGGCAGCGACTACTACCGCGAACCGCACGTGCCGTACACGCTGCGGGAGGACAAGTGCACCCGCGCCATCGAGGGAGAGGTCTTCAGCACCGTGGCGTGTGACCTCTTCCAGTTCCACGGCAACGTGTGGGCCGCGCTCTGGTACCAGAGGCCAAACGAGACTCCCGAGGTAGACCCGGCGTCGGCCGGACCACTGTCCGTCCACCATGCCGTGCGCGGCCTCGTCGACGCGCGCACGGGGTTCAAGCGGGGGGCCCGCGAGACGATCTCGACGTTCGAGGCGCGACGCGACGGGTGGGGCCACTACCAGTACGACGAGGGTGGGTTCACGCTGTACGGCGAGGGCGGCCGGTGGGCCGTCGATCCCGGCTACTCGTGCGTGGCATGCAAGAAGCCTCGCGATCAGATGAACCCAGCGGAACGAGCGGCCGACGACGACAGCGCGTACGCGACGTTCCACAACGTGCTCGTGATCGATAACGACACGTACACGCAGAAGCTGGGGAGCCGGTTCAACATCGTCAACGATCGCAACAACCCGAACGACGACCTGCAGACGATCGATGCGTACGTCAACGCCCCGAACCTTTCATTGGCCCACGCCGACCTGCGCTACGCGTACGAGTTCGCGGCGCCCTATGCGGGCCGCGACCACTTGTTCTCGCGGGTGAAAGGACGGCCGGTGCTCGTCGCCGTCACGGACCACATCCAGCGCGACGCCAACCCCCACCTGTACCGGTGGCAGATGCTCACCAACAACACCAACCGGGTGGCCACCGCCGGTGCCGGCTTCACGATCTCGGCGCCGAACGGCGCCACGCTGGCCGGCATGACGGCGGCAGGCGGAACCACGGCGCAGGATCCGGTGACCAAGACCGACACGCGACTGCTCACCAATCAGACCGATGACATCGGCAAGGTCATGCCTGTCGTGTACACCGAGTCGGCGTCGCAGTTGAAGTTCGATCACCTCGTCGTGATGGCGCTCACGCCCGCCGGCGCGCCGGCCGCGAGAACGAAGGTGGTCCGCGTCGGCGGGGGCAACGCCATCGCGGTCAGTTGGAACGGTGGCGACGACGTCGTCGTTCGCAAGCTCGCGGGTGCCAACGCGGTTACCGGGCCCATCGAGACCGACGCCGAGATCGCCAAGTTCTCCCGGGGCGCGGGCGAGACGGTTCTGCGCAGCGGAACCCGGCTCGTCGCCTACGGGCGCAGCTACGTCCTGGTCACCGGCGCGCCGTCCACCGTGACGGTCAGCGGCAACCGGATCGCGGCGACATCGAGCGCCACCGCGAACCAGTACCGCGTCTTCGCGCCGCGCAAGATCACGCACGTCACCGTGAACGGTGTCGCCGTCGATTCGTGCCGGTCGGGCGACTACGTCTCATTCCCGTGCTCGAATTGACGGCGTGACCTTCACCCTGGAGCCGGCGGCGCTCGGGAGTGTCAGCCTCCTGCCCGGCTTGTTCCTCGAGCGGTTCGACCTGAACCGTCGCTACCTCACCAGTCTGTCGACCGACAATCTCGTGCAGCACCACCTCTTCGAAGCCGGTCTGTGGGGGCCGCCCGAACGGGTGGAGGACATCTTCTGGGGCTGGGAATCGCCCAACTCCCAAGTGCGCAGCCACTTCGTCGGCCACTGGCTGTCGGCCGCTTCGCGGGTCGCCAAGGTCGCGCCCGATCCGGTGCTCGAGGCTCGCGTGCACGAGGTCGTCGGCGAACTGGGCCGCTGTCAGCAGGCCAACGGCGGTGAGTGGGTGTTCGGCATTCCCGAGAAGTACCTGCACTGGATCGCCGCCGGCCGGCCTATCTGGGCGCCGCATTACATCGTGCAGAAGACACTGACGGGGCTGCTCGATGCGCATCGCATCGCCGGCGACGAGCAAGCGCTCGATCTCGTCATCAACGCGGCGCGGTGGTTCGAGCGGTGGACGGGCGCCATGAGCCAGGACGAGCTCGACGAGCTGTTCGACTTCGAGACGGGAGCGATGCTCGAGCTGTGGTCCGATCTCTTCGCGATCACCAAGGACGAGCGCCACCTCGACCTGCTCAACCGCTACTACCGGCGCCGCCTCTTCGATCCGCTGCTGGCCGGCGACGACATCCTCACCAACCAGCACGCCAATATGACGATCCCCGAGGCTCAGGGCGCGGCGCGCGCCTGGGAAGTCACCGGCGAGCAGCGGTGGCGCGACATCGTCGACGCGTACTGGCGATGCGCGGTTGTCGATCGCGATTCGTTCTGCACCGGCGGGCAGACGAGCGCCGAGGTGTGGGCACCACCGGGAGAGTTGTCGGCCCGTCTCGGCGCCAGCACCCAGGAGCACTGCACCGTCTACAACATGAACCGGCTCGCCTCATACCTTTTCCGATGGACCGGTGACGCCGCCTACGCGGATTACCGGGAGCAGAACATCTACAACGGCATCCTGGCCCAGCAGCATCGTGAGACCGGGATGGTCACGTACTACCTCCCGCTCCACGCCGGCGCGCGCAAGACGTGGTCGACACCGAAACAGAGCTTCTGGTGTTGCGTGGCCACGCTCGTACAAGCGCAGGCGTCGCACGCCGACGACGTGTATTTCACCGACGACGACGGCGTGGTGATCGCGCAGTACGTACCCAGCGCGTTCGCGTGGGAAGGCTCACGCGGCCCGATCGTGGTGAGCCAGACGTTGGAGTCGCGTCCTGGCGATCCGGGCAAGGCCGATTACCGCAGCCCGCGTCCGGTCCGCCGGCCAGACGCGCAGATCCTCGAACTCAGCGTCGACTGCGAAACGCCCACCGAGTTCGACCTCGGCCTGCGGTTGCCGGGGTGGTTGGCCGGCGCTCCCGTCATCGCAATCGACGGCGAGGTGTCGGAGTTGCCGATGGCGCCGGGGTCGATCCACCGGCTGCGACGGAAGTGGCACCACCAACGCATCCGGCTCGAGCTGCCGCGCAAGGTCGTCACCCGGCCGCTGCCGGACGCGCCCGACACGGTCGCGTTCATGGACGGCCCGGTCGTGCTCGCCGGCCTCTGCGACCGCGAGCGTCAGCTGATCGGCGACCGCGGTGACGCGTCCACGATGCTCAGGCC
>JACDEA010000097.1 GCA_013816725.1 Actinomycetota bacterium | reverse complement strand
CTCGGCGACCCGGGCCATGAACTCGGCGATGGCGGCGCGAGGAACGACCACGTCGACGATGTCGTCGGCGCCGGCCGCCTTGGCCAGCCAGAACGCCTTCTCGCGCGCCTCGATGAGCTGCGTGGCCGACGTCGACGGCAGGACGTACGCATCGACGGCCCCGAGATCGACCAGTTGTCCGCTCACGATCTGCACGTCCTCGTCCAAACGCGACTCGACGGCGTTCTCCATCATCACGACCAGGTAGGCGACGGTGGCCTCCTTGACATCGTCGGGAACGCCGAGATCGGCGCCCATCGTGCGGGTCATCCCCGCCATCGTCAGGGTGTCGATGTATTCGAGGATGAGCGGTCCTACGCCGCTGGCCACGACGCGGGGGACGGCGCGCATTACGTCGTCGAGCGAGCGGAACGGCGCCAGCACCGTGGCGTGGTGCGCGGGGCGCGGGTAGAGCTTCAACACCGCTTCGGTGACCAAAGCGAGCGAGCCCTCCGACCCGATGATCAGCTGCGTGAGGTCGTAGCCGGTGGAGGATTTCACATAGCGACCGCCGGTGCGGATGACGTCGCCAGATGCCAGCACGGCCTCGACTCCGAGCACCTGGTTGCGGGTCACGCCGTACTTCACGGCGCGCATGCCGCCGGCGTTCGTGGCGACGTTGCCGCCGAGGCTGGCCGTGTACTCGCCCGGGTAAACCGGATACACCAGGCCGTGGGCGGCGGTGACGTCGTCCAGCTCGGCCAGCGTCACGCCTGGTTGCACGACGGCGACGTGATTCTCCTCGTCGATTTCGAGGACCCGGTTCATGCGTTCGAACGAGACGACGATCCCACCGGGCTGCGGCTGCGCTGCGCCCGACAAGCCCGTGCCGCTTCCGCGTGCGGTGATGGCCACGCCGTGGTCGTTGGCCCACCGCACGATGGCGGCGACCGCGTCGGTCGCCGCCGGCCGGACCACAGCGGCGGGCGACTGGTGGGCGACTCCCAGGGCTTCGTCGTGGGTGTAGTCGTCGGCCACCCGATCGCCGGTGAGCACGTGGTCGGTCCCGACGATGTCGACCAGCGCGGCAACCAGCTCGGCGGTCACGGCATGTTTCTACTCCGCGGGCAGGCCGTCGGGCGCCAGTGGGCGGTGGCTGCGCACGACGGCGGCGATCGTCAGCAGCACGATCGCTCCGCCGATGAGTTGCAGAGCGCCGAGGGATTCATCGAGGAACACCGCAGCCGCGAGTGCGGACACCACCGGTTGGGCGACGACGACGAGCGACGACACCGACACGTCGACATACCGATGAGCCCAGCTCATCACCGTGTGGCCGATCGCGCCGGGTAACAGCACGAAAGCGGCGAGCCAGGCCCAGTCCCCACCGACCGGCGCCCGCAAGGCCGTGCCCGAGATCAACGCGACCGGCGTGACGAACAGCGCGGCGCCGAGCATCACCCCGGTCTGGTACTGCAACGTGCCGAGATGGACGCGGGCCCGCTTACTGGCGACGAAGTAGGCGGCCCACGAGACCAGGGCGCCGACGGCCAAGAGATCGCCGAACCCGCTCCATTCCGGGCGGCCCGACGACCCCAGCACGACGAGGATCACCCCGCCGATCACCGTGGCGGTGAGTGCGAGGTCCCGCGCGTGGAGGCGCTCACCGAACAACGGGCCGGCCACCACGAGGATGAGCACCGGCGCCAGCGCGGTGATCAACGAGGCATCAGCCACGCTGGTGTGCTTCAGCGCGGTGAAGAAGAACGACACGTTGACGCCGAACAGGACACCGCCCGTCGCGGCAATTCGCAGCTCGGCCAGCGTGATGCGCCGCCGGGTGACGACCATCGACACCGCCATCACGCCCAAGCCGAGCCACAGGCGGTATAGGGCGAGCGTGAGGCCGGGCAGGTCGATCAGCTTCACGAAGATCGGTCCGAAACCCCACGCCGCCACCGCGGCGGCCACGCCGGCGATCCCCTCTGCGGAAGTGGTCCGGCGCGCGGTCGTCGTCACCGGAGGAGTATCGACCAGTTTCTCTGCGTAGTCGGCTGACTTACCGGTATGCGCCCAGTGGTCCCTAGATTGGCGGGATGGTCGATGCGGTGGTGGTGGGGGCAGGCCCCAACGGGCTGGCCGCGGCCATCACCGTGGCGCGGGCGGGATGGTCGGTGGTCGTCATCGAGGCCCGGGAGACGGTAGGCGGCGGCACCCGAACCGAGGAACTCACGCTGCCGGGGTTCCGCCACGACGTCTGCTCGGCCATCCACCCCGGCGGACGCGCGTCGCCGTTCTTCCGCGACCTTCCGCTTGCGGACCACGGACTCGAGTGGCTGCTTCCCGAGGTCATGGTCGCCCATCCACTCGACGACGGTACGGCGGGGGTCATGCTGCAGGGCGTCGACGAGACCGCGGCCGGGCTGGGCACCGACGCTCGCGCCTACCGGCGGATCTTCGGCCCGCTGGTGAAGAACTGGAGCGCGATCGAGAACAACGTCCTCGGCCCGCTCCAGCGTGCGCCGCGCCACCCGTTGGCCATGGCCTCGTTCGGCTTGCGCGCCCTGCCGCCGGCCACGCTCGTCGCCCGCATGTTCAAAACGCCGCAGGCCGCCGGGCTGTGGGGTGGGATCGCGGCGCACGCCTTTTTGCCGCTCGAGCACGCGGTGACATCGGGAGCCGCTGCGCTCCTCGGGACCACCGGTCACGTGGCCGGGTGGCCGGTGGCCAGGGGCGGCTCGCAGGCCATCGCCGACGCGTTGGCGTCGTACCTGCGGTCGTTGGGGGGCACGATCGAGACCGGCAGTCCTGTGACGTCGCTGGCCGACTTGCCGCCCGCGCTGGCGGTGTTCCTCGACGTTGCACCGCGAAACGCGGTCGCCATCGCTGGTGATCGCATCCCGCACCGTCATCGCCGCAAGCTCAACCGCTACCGGTACGGCGAGGCCGCGTTCAAGGTCGACTGGGCGTTGTCGGGCCCCGTTCCGTGGAAGAACGACGCGGCCCGACGGGCCGGCACCGTCCACGTCGCCGGCACCATCGCGGAGGTGGCCACCGCCGAGCGGGCGGTGTTCGAGGGCCGCGTCCCCGAGCGCCCGTTCATGCTCGTCGGCCAGCAGAGCATCGTCGACGACACGCGCGCACCGGCCGGCCAACACACGCTGTGGAGCTACTGCCACGTTCCCAACGGCTGCACGGTGGACATGACCGACGCGATGGAGCGGCAGCTCGAACGGTTCGCTCCCGGCTTTCGCGACCTCGTGCTGGCCCGCAGCGTGAAGCCCCCGGCGGCGATCGAGGCCGGCAACGCCAATTGCATCGGCGGCGACATCGCCGGCGGCGCTACCGACAAGCTGCAACTGGTTCTGCGTCCGGCGCTGCGCTACGACCCGTATCGCATCCCGGGTACCGACTTGTACCTGTGCTCGGCCTCGACGCCGCCCGGTGGTGGCGTGCACGGGATGTGCGGCTACTGGGCCGCGCAGTCCGCCCTACGGCGCCGGGGGTAGCTCCAGCGTCATCCCCTCCGCCGCCGCGGTGACATGAACGTCGCCATCGCTGTCGCGCAACGCGGCGACGATCGCGTCGAGCTGGTCGTCGGTGCGGGGCGGATCGTGGTGGAACAGCACCAAGCGGTTGGCCTTGGCTCGTCGGGCCAGCCCGACCGCGTAGTCGATCGACGAGTGCCCGAACATCCAGCGCTCGGCGAATTCGTCGGCGGTGTACTGCGAGTCGTGGATCAGCACGTCGACACCGCCGACCAACTCGAGCGCGCTCTCGTGGTACTCACCGAAGCCGTCGGGCCCCTTGCCCAGCGAGATGGGCCAGTGGTCGCTCAGGTAGGCGATGGTCGCTCGGCCGTCTGAGACGCGGAAGCCCATCGTGCGGCCGCCGGGATGCGGGATGTCGCGCACCATCACTGAGAAGTCTTCGATTTCGAAATCGCCGGCGTCGAGATCCAAGAACCGCCAACGCCCGCGCAGCTGCGCCGGCGTGATCGGGAAGTGGGGGGGCGACACAGCCCGCTCGAGGAGCCGCTCGCCCGTCTCGTCGCCCTGGAGCGGGATATAGAGATCGACCTCGCCACCCGGGTTGTCGCCGGCCGGGAAGAACGGCAGACCGTGGGTGTGGTCCCAGTGCATGTGACCGAGCAGGATGCTGCCGCGGAAGGGTTCGCCGTCGAGATGACGGGCCAGGCGGGCCAGCCCGGTGCCGGCATCGAGGACGAGGGTGGGCGCGCTGGCCGTGTCGTGCGTCAGCGCGACGCATGACGTGTTGCCGCCGTAGCGGAGGAACTCGGCGCCGGGCGCGGGGGTTGATCCCCGCACCCCGCAGAACAAGACCTTCAGGTCGCGCTTTCCTCCCGCCGATGGCCGCCGCTGAGTTCCGCGAGTTTGGCCGGGTCGATGTCTTCGGCCGAGGCTATCGCCACCTTGCAGTCGGTCACCGCGCGAAGTGTGGCGGTGCGGACGCCGCCTTCTTGGGCGGCGCGCTCACCGAGGACGGCGCCGGGGCCCAGATCGGCCAGTGCCGTCCCGTCGACCTCGACTGACAGCACGCCGTCGACGAGCATGAACATCTCGTTACCGGGCTTGCCCTGCTCGGTGAGCGTCTTGCCCTGCTTCACCTTGGTGATCTTCGGCTTCTTGCCGCCACGCATGATCGCGACCGACAGCTCGCGCTCGAGCTGGGACTCGACCGCGGTGACCAGCGCGGGCGAGTCCTCGTCGCCCCAAGGTGAGTGCTTGCCGAACGCGTTCTTGTACCAGTCCTTGAAGTCGATGGTCCCGCTCTTGGACACCAACTTCCGGTCGCTGTCGTAGATCCAGTGACGGGGGAACGGGCTGGCGCCGACCACGTCGTGTTCCACCCGACCGTCGGCGTGCAGCGTGAGCGCCAGGGTGGTCCAGGCTGTGGGCGCGGCGATCTGGATGAACGGGGGCTTGCGGACGGTGCGGGGCGCGGGGACGCCGGTGCGCCCCCCGGCCGTCTGGACGAACCGCACCGACGACGGGCCTGCTTCGGGCTCGGGAACGATGTTGGGATACTGCACGGCTCCGAACGTGACGTCCTTCGAGCCGAGGTGCATCGTGGTCGAGCCGATCATGCCTTCGTCGGCCTGGCCGTAACCGACGATGCGGCCGTCCTCGACTTCGAGCCACGCCGACAGGCGGTTGGCGAAGCGAAACCGATCAGCCGCCCGTAGCGCCTCGAGGTCGTCGAGCACGTCGGGCGGCGGTTCGTCGTAGTGCGCCACCCCGACCTGGAACGGCATCTTCGTCATTCCTTTGATGGCCTCGGAGGGAATCCACGTGATCGATGTCACTTCCGCCTGGATACGCATGCTCCCAATGTAGGACCGCCCCTCTCCGCAGGGAACCGTGCTGGTGCGCACGCGGTAGGGGGGCTAGCACCCGTGGCGATGGGGGAGGCAGCGTCGTTGTGTTGCCCGGCGGTTCCAGCGACAATGCCGACATGCGCAGACTTCTCGTCGTTCTGGCCCTTCTGGCAGTAGCTCTACCCGCGTGCGGCGGTGGGTCCAAGACCAGCAGCGCGACGAGGACGGTGCTGACCGACTACGACCACGACGAGTTCGCCGTTTCGCTGATGGCCTATTCACCCCGCCTGGTGCCGGTCCACCCGGGCGACTCCATCGAGTTCAAGCAGGCGTGGACGGGCGAGGCGCATACCGTGACGTTCGGCACGCTGGTCAAGGGTGCCGGCGATTTCATGCGCCCCTTCCTGACGGGTCAAAAACCGATCCCGCCCGGCGACGACGAGCCGCCCGAACTGCAGGCCGCGCTCGAGGGAATCCCCTTTTTCTTCGGTGACAAGGGCGCCAACCAGACCGCGGCGCAGCCGTGCTACCTCCAGCAGGGCCCGTTGCCCGCCGACGAAAAGGCGTGCCCTCGTGTCCCGCAGCCTGCCTTCACCGGACGCGAGGCCTTCTACAACAGCGGGTTCATCCCCTACGAGGGGAACAACGGCAACACGTTCGACATGAAGCTGTCAAAGGACATCGCCCCCGGCGACTACTTCTTCTACTGCCTCCTGCACGGCGCGGGGATGGGCGGCTACCTGCAGGTGAAGCCGACGACGGTAGCGATCCCGTCGCAGGACGCGGTCAGCCGCACCGCGCGCCGCGAGATCGACACCGCGATGAAGCCGCTGATCAAGGCGCGCAAGGACGCACAGGCCAACCGGTGGGACCTCCCGCCCGGCGCTCCCAAGGTCGACGTTCTCGCCGGAGCGCTGGTCCCCGACGGAACGCTCACTTTCGGTCTGACCGACGAGTTCTATCCGAAGAAGTCCACCGCCAAGGTCGGCGACAAGGTCACGTGGTTGCTCTACGGGCACGCGGTGAGCTTCCGTGTGCCCAAGTACGGGCCGCAACTACGCGTCGACCCGAAGACCCACGCGGTCGAACTCAACGATCAGGCGTACAACCCCGTCGGGGTGAAGGTGCCCGAAACCGAGGGGCCGGGCGGCAAATTGCAGGTGATCGACGCCGGCACCTACGACGGCACCAAGTTCTTATCGTCGGGGGTGCAGTTCAACGTGGCGTTCAGCGTGGCGTTCACCAAAGCAGGCACGTATCAGTACGCCTGCGCCATTCATCCACGGATGGTTGGCACGCTCGTCGTCAAGTGACGGCCAATCGGGGGAAATGCGAGACACTGGAGCGGTGACCAGGCGGCGGGTGGAGAGTGCGGTGTTCTTCGCCGCCCTCACTGTCTACGCCGCCGGTGCGATAGCGATCATCGTCATGGGCGCGGTGTCAGCGTGGGCCCATCAGTCGCCCGGCCTCCACGCGTCGCTGCACGAAGCCGGCTTGTCCGGCGGATTGTGGGGCCGTCACGCGCTGGCCATGGCCGATGCGTCCCACCGCGTGCAGTCGCTTCCGCAACTCCTGCTCGACTACGGCTTCAGCGTGTTCAACCTGGCGCTGGCCGGGTTCCTGCTGTGGCTCCGCCCGCAGGACCGCACCGCCCGCCTGCTCGTGGTCGGCATGGTCGGCACGGCCGCGGTGTTCAACCTGCAGGCCCACGGCGTCTACGAAGCCCTGCACGGCACGCGCCTCGAGACGTATCTGCACTACGCCCTGCACCTGATCGCCGCCGTCGCGTACACGTTCGCTTTGCTGTCATTCCCTGAAGGCAAGCTCGTACCGCGCTGGCCTCGGTGGGCGCTGGCCGCGCTGTACACCCCGATCATCGCCGCGGTGGCGGCGCTGGCGTTCCAGGCCAAAGGCACCTCGCGGACGATCGCGATCATCATCTACTTCGGCCTCCTCATTCCGGCCGCCGGCGTGGCGGGACAGGCATACCGCTACCGCCGGTCGGCCGACGGGCTGGAGCGTCAACAGTCCCGGTTGATCTTCTGGACGATGGTGCCGGCCGTGATCGTCAGCCTCGTCGTCCTGACCCGAATGGGCCAGACCAACGCCTTCACCGGCTTCGAGAACCGGCCGATCGACCTCGTTCCGGTCAACCTGTTCCGCAT
>JACDEA010000096.1 GCA_013816725.1 Actinomycetota bacterium | reverse complement strand
GCTCGGGTGCAGCGGTGCGTCGGCCACCGCGCTGCGCGCCCCGCGGGCGGCGCCGGCTTTGCGGGCGCCGCCGGCCGACACGATCCGCAGGGGCGTGGGGGAGTGGTCTCCCCCGAAATGGAAGGGCACTGCGGTCACGTTGGCGTGCGGCAATCGCGAGACGGCGCGGGTGATCGATTCCGCGGTCTGGTCATGGAGGACGCGGTGCCAGAGTCCGCTGTACTTGCGGTCGGGAAGCAACACCGTGACCTCGGTCTGCGCATCGGCCAGTTCCAACGCCACCGTTTCCACCGCGGCGCGGGTGAGGCGCCGGTCGGGGCAGTCGACGAGTTCCAACGGGACGCGGCTGAGCCCGAGACGCTCCCATGCAAACCGCAGTTCCTCGGCCTTGACCGAGTCGGTTACGAAGTGCACGGCGCGCAACTCGTCGGGCGTGATCGTGCGGGCGTACTGGATGGCCCGGGCACTGGCTTGATCGAGGCGATCGACGAAGACCAACACGACGTGCCGGCGAAGGATCGGCGCGGTGGCCGCTGCGGGAACGTCGCTTTCGAGCACGTCGCCCTCGCGGCTGTACTGCTTTTGCAGTCGCTTGAGGACGACGACCAGCACGGGTACGAGGAGGATGATGACCCACGCTCCGAGGATGGCGCCCGCGGGCTTGAACTTGGTGACGCCGATGATGACGTCGACGACCGCGGTCATCACCGCGCCGACACCGTTGATGAACAGGCCCCGCCGCCAGCCCGGCTCGCGCAGCTTCAGATGATGACGGGCCATACCGGCCTGCGACAGGGTGAAGCTGGTGAACACGCCCACCGCGTAGAGCGGGATGAGGTGGTCGACCTTCGCCCCGGTGACGATCACCAGAACCGTTGCCGACGCGGCTAGCGAGATGACCCCGTTGGAAAATACGAGGCGGTGCCCGCGGCTCATGAGCTGACGCGGCAGGAAGTTGTCGCCGCCGACGAAGCTGGCGAGGCGAGGAAAGTCGGCGAAACTGGTGTTGGCCGCCAGTACGAGGATCAGCATCGTCCCCGCCTGAAGCGAAAAGTAGAGAACGGACCCCACCGGGCCGCCACCGAAGACGAGCTTGCCGACCTGTGAGATCACCGTCGGGGTGCCGTGCTCGTACGGGGCGACGTGCATCTTCGACACCAGGAACGACAGACCCAGGAACATCACGCCCAGGGTCGTGCCCATCAGGGTCAGGGTTTGGCTGGCGTTCCTCGATTCGGGCGCTCGGAAGGCCGGTACGCCGTTGGAGATCGCTTCGACGCCGGTCACCGCGGCGCCGCCGGACGCGAAGGCGCGCAGGAATATGAACAACGTGGCGCCGTGCAGGAACCCGGCGCCGGGGTTGCCCAGTTCCATCAGGCCGGGCCGGTCCAGCGACTCGACCGGCAGGTGACCGAAGAACGTTCGGAACAGACCGACGGCCAGCATCAGCATCATGGTGACGAGGAAGAAGTAGGTCGGCACCGCGAAGATGCGACCCGACTCGCGGACGCCACGGAGGTTGCCGTAGGCGATGATGCCGATGAACCCCACTGCGATCGGCACCGCGTACGGAACCAGTGCCGGGAAGGCCGACGACAGCGCCGCGGTTCCCGCCGACACCGACACGGCCACCGTCAGGACGTAGTCGATCAGCAGCGACACGCCGGCGACGAGCGCCGAGTTCAGCCCGAAGTTGTCGCGCGTCACGACGTAGGCGCCGCCGGCCGTCGGGTAGGCCTTGATCGTTTGGCGGTACGACAGGATCAGGAAGGCCAGCATCACGACCAACATCAACGTGATCGGCATCACCAGCGCGAACGCGGCAACCCCCACGAAGGGGACGAGGTGGCGGAGAATCTCCTCGGTGCCGTAGGCGACCGACGAGAGGTTGTCCGACGCGAAGACGGCGAGGGCGGTGGGCTTGCCGAGGCGCTCGTGCTGAAGGTCGTCGTTGTGGAGCGGCGGCCCGAGGAGCTTGTTCTTCAGGCGGTACCCGAGTCCGTCCCTCGGTAGCTCGACTTCGGTCGTCGCGTTGCCCGCCGGAACTGGATGGGAGAGGTTTGGTGTCGGTCGCTGTTCCAGCACGCGCTCAGCGTATGCACCATCCCCGCGTCACTTCGAACTCAGCCGGGCCAGGCGTCGACGGGGAAGTCCGCGGTTGGGACGACCGCGGCGTTGGCGAACTTGTCGTGCCAGGTCTGGCGCTCGTCGTCCCAGAGCATCCAGAAGTAGCCGATGCCGATGACGACGGCCGACACGAAGCGCCCGAAGTAGCGGATGAGCGCTCGGGTGGGACCGATCGGCATACCCGTGGCCAGGTCGACGACGCGGATGTTCATGACCCGCTTGCCGATCGTCTGGCCCGAGGCGCTGCCCTCTAGGTATGTGAAGTAGGCGACGCCGAGGACGAGGTTGAGCAACTGGGCCAGGGCGTTGCTGAACACGAGGCGCAGCACTGTCGTCACCACGACGATGATGAAGCCGTCGATCAGCGCGGCGACGAAGCGCGTCCCGAAGCTGGCACGGGGGCCGGAGGGTTGAGGCATGGCCCCTTCCTAGCCGACGTCGCCGCGGTGGGTCCGTCTCATCGCCGCGGGCGCTCGGTAGCCTCGATTTCGTGCGCTGGGTGCTGGCCGTCTCCGTGATGGTCGCCGCCGTCGCCGCACTCGTCGTCCCACCCGCCGCTGGGGGTTCGGACTTCGGCGTGTCGATCACCGAGTACGCCTACACGCCGGCGACCACCACGGTCAGTGCCGACGACAACATCTTCTGGTGCAACGACGGGGCACAGCAGCACACCGTTACTTTCGACAGTGGCGGTGTCGACTCGGGTCCGTTGAAGGCGGCTGACGCGCAAGCCGACGGCGAGTGTTTCGGCGGAAAGGCGTCGGTGTTCGCGCCGGGCACCTATACGTTCCATTGCGAGATCCACAAGAACACGCACCCGATGACCGGCACGCTCACGGTCACGGCGTCGACGTCCACGACGTCGACGACGACGACATCAACCATCGCGGGCAGCCCGCCGACCACGGCGGACCGGCCCACATCCACGACGCGACGAGTCACGACAACGCGCGCCGCTCTCCGCAAGACGACCCACACGACCCGGCGCCCGACCGTGTTGACCGCGTCCACGTCCACGTCGATCGACCTGGGTACCACCACGTCGACGTTCTTCGAACAGACGACCTTCGAATCGACCACCAGCACCTTCGGCCAGTTCGCCATCAATGAGAGCGGCAAGGGCGGCGGCAACGGCACCACGATCGTGGTGCTGCTCTCGACGCTCGTCGCTGTCGGCGGCGGCGCCTACCTCCTCTACCGCTTCCGCACCCTCCGCTAGCCGCTCCCACCGCGACCGCCACCGATCGCGTCGCCGCGGCAGACCGTTCCGCGCGGATATGTCTATCCATACGACGGAAATATCCGCGCGGAACGTTGCTGGCACGCGGAAGGCGGGGGTGCGACTTTCCTACAGTACGATTCTCCTATGTCACGGACCACGCTGCGAGCCAAGGGTCAGTTGACCCTTCCCGAAGAGATCCGGGCTGCGGCGCGCCTCGAGGAGGGCGACCTTCTCGAGGCCGAGATCACCGACGAGGGCATCCTTCTACGCCCGCAGAAGGTCATCGACGCGACGCAAGCCTGGTTCTGGACTCCGGAGTCGCAGCGGGACGAGCGAGCGGCCGACGGTGATCTCGAAGCCGGGCGGATGGAATCCTTCAATTCAGGCGACGAGTTCCTCGACGCGTTGCGCTCTCGCGCCAAGCCAACGACCCGCCGCCGCAAGCGCTGACGCTCGATGCCGACGTTCGCGTGGGTCGCTCGCTTCGGCGCGGACTTCGACTCGCTGACGCCAGCTCAGCAGGTCTCGTTTCTCGCCGCCGTCGCGGAGTTCGTCGAGGATCTGCGAACTGGCGGGCGGTTCCGGAAGGGTTTGCGGGTCAGGGGCATCAAAGGGGCGGTGGGCGTATTCGAGATGACGTGGGCCGACGATGGGCGCGCGACGTTCCAGTACGGGAAAAGCATGGTTGAGGGCGAGGTGCACGTCGTCTGGCGACGAGTTAGCCCGCTCGGCATTTTCAAGCAGCCCTGACTCATGCCGGCATGGCCGCGGTGCCGCCTGTAAAGCGTGCAACCGTAGGCCACGATATGCCCCCGCCCACCGCGCCAAGTTCGGTCTGCGCTCCTCAGCTCGGTGCGTCCCAACAGAAGCAGGCAGCGCAGCGGACGCGGCGGCGGTCGATGGGAGAACAAGACGTGGAGGACTGATGAAGAGCTATGCGAGCGGTGTGGGCAACATCCCTCTCCTGGGCCGAACGATCGGGGAGGACTTCTCTCGTACCGTCGAACAGCATCGGGAACGCGAGGCACTGGTCGACGTTTCCACTGGATGCCGTTGGACCTACGGCCAGCTGGATGATGCGGTCGACTCGGTCGCAACCGGGCTGCTCGCGAGGGGCATCGCCAAGGGCGATCGAGTCGGCATCTGGGCACCGAACTGCGCCGAGTGGGTGTTCGTGCAGTACGCCACCGCGAAGGTTGGCGCGATCCTCGTCAACATCAACCCTGCGTACCGGACTCACGAGCTGCAGTACGTGCTCAGGCAGGCGGGAATCCGCCTGCTCATCTTTGCGCCGTCGTTCAAGACCAGCGATTACGCCAGCATGGTCGCCGAAGTCCGAGACGAGTGCACGGACCTCGAGGACGTCATCTTACTGGGAGGTTCCGAGTGGGAGAGGCTCGCATCGGCCGACGTCGACACCGAGGCGCTCGCCGCGCGGCAGGCGACGCTCAGCTTCGACGACCCGATCAACATCCAGTACACGTCGGGGACGACGGGCTTCCCGAAGGGTGCCACGTTGTCACACCACAACATCTTGAACAACGGCTACTTCGTCGGCCAGATGCTGGGCTACACCGAGCACGACCGGGTCTGCGTCCCCGTGCCCTTTTACCACTGCTTCGGCATGGTGATGGGCAACATCGGCGCGACGTCCAACGGCTCGACGATCGTGATCCCGGCCCCGGCGTTCGATCCTGCCGCCACCCTGAAAGCTGTGCAGGACGAGCGCTGTACGTCCCTCTATGGCGTGCCGACGATGTTCATTGCCGAGCTCGGGCTGGAGACCTTCGGTACCTACGACCTCAGTTCGCTGCGGACAGGGATCATGGCTGGCTCGCCGTGCCCCGTCGAGGTGATGAAGCGTGTCGTGACCGAGATGAACATGGACGAGGTCACGATCATGTACGGGATGACCGAGACCTCTCCCGTCTCAACAATGACCCGCCGTGAGGACGACCTGGAGCGCCGAGTGGCAACGGTCGGGACGGCGATGCCCCACGTGGAGGTCCAGATCATCGACGTCGAAACGGGGCTACCAGCGCCGGCCGGAACCCCCGGCGAGCTGTGCACCCGGGGCTACTCGGTGATGCTCGGCTACTGGGACGCACCGGAGCAGACCGCAGAGGCAATCGATGGTGCCGGCTGGATGCACACGGGCGACCTCGCCACGATGGACGACGACGGATACGTGGCCATCGTCGGGCGCATCAAGGACATGGTCATCCGCGGCGGCGAGAACATCTACCCACGCGAGATCGAAGAGTTCCTGTACGGGCATCCCGACATCGAGGAGGCGCAGGTAATCGGAGTTCCGGACCCCAAGTACGGGGAGGAACTCATGGCGTGGGTACGACTCCGTCCGGACGCCGAGGAGCTGACCATCGACGCGCTGCGGGCGTTCTGTCGAGACAAGCTCGCCCAATACAAGGTTCCGCGTTACCTGCACCTCACCAACGAGTTCCCCATGACCGTCACAGGAAAGATCCGCAAGGTTGAGATGCGCGAGCGGTCGATAGAAATCCTCGGACTTGCCTGAACACGCCCATCCGTGATGGGTGCTGCTCCTCGTGGCCGCGAATGAGGTCGATGTCTACGATGTCTTGAGACATCTGTCTCCGATGTCTCGCGACATCACAACTGCGCCCTCGGCAGGACTCGAACCTGCGCATCCGGCTCCGGAGGCCGACGCTCTATCCGCTGAGCTACGAGGGCGGGTCCGCCATTCTACGTACGATGGGTGTTGTGGCGACCGTGCTGGTGGTCGACGACGACCCCGTCATCCAGAAGCTGCTCCAAGTGAACTTCGAGATGGAGGGCTATGACGTGGTGGTTGCGGGCGACGGCGAAGAGGGCCTGGCGATGGCCCGCGAGGAGCAGCCCGACCTCATCCTCCTCGACGTGATGATGCCGAAGATGAACGGGCTCGACGTGGCCGCCGCCCTCCGAGCCGACGCCGTCACCGAGGCCATCCCCATCATCATGCTGTCGGCCAAGGCGCAGGCCTCCGACGTGCAGGCCGGTATCGACCTCGGGGTCGACGACTACGTCACCAAACCCTTCGACCCGCTCGAACTGCTCGACCGCGTCGCCGCGCTGCTGGCGCGCTAAAGAGGGGCGCTACATCCGCTCGGGCACTTCGATGCCGAGCAGGTCGAGCCCGCGGGCCAGCGTGCGGGCGGTGAGGTCGGCAAGTGCGAGGCGGGACTGGCGAGTCGCTTCGTCGTCGGCCCGCAAGATCGGGCACGCCTCGTAGAACGCGGTGAACACCTGGGCCAGGTCGAACAGATATGTCGCCAGCTTGTGCGGCTGCAACGACTCGGCCGTGGCCCGGACGGCGGCCTCGAACCCAGTGAGGGCGATAGCCAGGTCGCGTTCTTCGCGCTCGCCGATCGACACCGTCGCACCGGCGAAGTCTGCGATCTCGGCCCGGCGGAAGATCGACCGGATCCGGGCGTGCGCGTACTGGAGGTACGGCGCGGTGTTGCCCTCGAACGCCAGCATGCGGTCGAAGTCGAAGACGTAGTCCTTGACGCGGTCGTTCGAGAGGTCGGCGTACTTCACCGCGCCGATCCCGACCATTCGCGCCACTTCGGACCGCGTCGCCGCGTCCAGCTCGGGGTTCTTCTCGCTGACGACCGCCTCGGCTCGCACCACCGCCTCGTCCAGAAGCTCGATGAGCTTGACGCTGCCGCCGGCCCGGGTCTTCAGCGGCTTTCCGTCGCCGCCCAAGACCGAGCCGAACGCCACGTGCTCGGCCCGGTGCGCGTCGTTCAGCCAGCCCGCCATCTCGCCGGCGGCGAACAGCAGCGCGAAATGCTGCGACTGGCGGGCATCGACGACGTAGACGATGCGGTCGCCTGTGAGTTCGGTGACGCGGTAACGCAGCGCGGCGAGGTCCGTGGCGTCGTAGCCATAGCCCCCGTCGCGCTTGCGCACCATCAACGGGAATGGTTTGTCGTCGCGGCCCGTGAAGCCCGGTGGGAACACGCAGAGCGCGCCGTCGTCGACGACGGCCAATCCCTTTCCTTCCAGCTCGCCGGCGATGTCGGCCAGCATCGGGTTGTAGAAGCTCTCGCCGACAATGTCGTCCTTCGTGAGCAACACGTTGAGACGGGCGTACACCTTGTCGAAGTACCGCTCGGACTCCTCGATCAGGAGGTGCCACAGCCGCACCGTTTCGCCGTCGCCCGACTGCAGCATGACCACG